>LFJI01000289.1 GCA_001235855.1 Candidatus Burkholderia brachyanthoides | reverse complement strand
GTCGCCCTTTCGCAGTTGCGCTTCGCTTCGTTCGCTGTGGTCAACTCACGGTGGGCCTCGCCTACAGCATGCGTGCTTACTTCTTCAGCACGAGACTGCCGTCGAGCGATTCAATATACGCGGCGAGATCTTTCAGATCCCTCTGCGACAGGTTCTGCACCTGCGCGGCCATGATCGCGTTGTTGCGGCCGAAGTTCGGGTTGCCGTTGCCCAGTTGATACTGGCGCAGCGCCCAGGAGATGTAGGTGGCGTGCTGACCCGCGAGCTTCGGATAGTCGCCGCTGACCGGCTTGTTGAGGCCGGGGCCGTGGCAGGCCGCGCAGTTGTGGCTTTCCGAGAGCACCTTGCCGTTGCCGGCATCGGCTGCGTGCGCCATGTTGAACGCCGCCATGCCGATGAGCGCCGCCGCGCCTGCCGCCTTGAAGCTGATGTGGAGTGCCTGAGAGGGCTTCATGAATTCTCCTGTCCTGTGTCGCCGCTGATACATGTCCTGGCGGCCAGGATCACTTGTTGGGATTGTTCTTCGATTGAGGGGTCTGCGTGGCGTAGTACGCGGCGATACCGACGATATCCTGATCGGACAGCGTGGTCGCGATGGCGCGCATGGTGTCGAAGTGGCGGTCGCCCTTCTTGTACGCGTGCAGCGCATTGGCGATGTACTGCGCGTTCTGGCCACCCAGCATCGGCACTTCGTAGACTTCGGGGTACGCAGTGCGATAGCCCGGGATGCCGTGGCAACCGATGCACATCGCGACCTTGCCCTCTGAGGCCTTTGCGTTACCCACGACGTCGGCCGACGCCTGAGTCGCGAAGCCGGCGAGACCCGACAGCCCTGCAATCACGGCACACTTGCCGACAAAATTGTTCATAGCTTCTAACCTGGCATGAGGAAAAATCCAGCGCTCGTCACACGTGGCCCGTGCCGAACGCTTCACAACCTTCTCGGGACTGTTTGCTGCTTTCGTGACCACGCAGGCCAAAAAAATTGCGTTAATTGTACCGCGCGACCCTCCTATCGTCCACAAACGAGAATGGCGGGAAGCCTTGCCAGCAATGGGACGCGGCTGAAAAGCAGCTTTCCCGCCTGCGACAATTCGTCCCTGCCCAGCGCGCACGGCGCTTGCCCGGCATGCGGCGACCGCTTGCGCGAAGCGCGTCGAGCCCGTTCGAAAACCGCGCGAAATTCGCACGGCGGTCACACGAAAAACCCACGAGCACCGCGACCGGAACAGACCCGCGAGCCCGGGCACGGCGGCTCAAACGATACCTGCCCGCCCGCCATCTCAAAAGGTCTTCTGACTTATACTGGACTGGGATTTTTTCTCCGACCGGATCTTCATCATGCGTTTCGAAGGCTCATCGCAGTACGTCGCGACCGGACGACCTCAAGCTCGCGGTAAACGCCGCGATGACGCTTCAACGGCCCTTGCTCATCAAGGGCGAACCCGGCACCGGCAAGACCATGCTCGCGGAGGAAGTCGCCACCGCGCTGGGCATGCCGCTCCTGCAGTGGCACATCAAGTCGACGACCAAGGCGCAGCAAGGCCTCTACGAATACGACGCGGTCTCGCGCCTGCGCGACTCGCAACTCGGCGACGAGCACGTGAAGGACATTCGCAATTACATCGTCAAGGGCGTGCTGTGGCAGGCCTTCGAGAGCGACGCGCAATCCGTGCTGCTGATCGACGATATCCACAAGGCGGACATCGAGTTTCCGAAGGATCTGCTGCGCGAACTCGACCGCATGGAGTTCTACGTGTACGAGACGCGCGAGCTGGTGAAGGCAAGAAGGCAAAGCACCGGCCGCTCGTGATCACCACGTCGAACAACGAGAAGGAACTGCCGGACGCGTTCCTGCACCGCTTCTTCTTTCACTAAATCAAGTTTCCCGACGCGCAGACGATGAAAGACATCGTCGAGGCGCATTTTCCCGGCATTAAGCAGGACCTGTTGGCCGCCGCGATGCAAAGCTTCTTCGAATTGCGCAAAGTATCGGGCCTGAAGAAGAAGCCCTCGACCTCCGAACTGCTCGACTGGCTCAAGCTGCTGCTCGCGGAGACATTCCGCCCGAAGCGCGGCGCGCCGACGATCAGAAGCAGATCATCCCGCCGCTGCACGGCGCGCTTTTGAAGAACGAACAGGACGTCGCGCTATTCGAGCGACTACTGTTCATGAACCACAGCCATCGCTGATCGATCACCACAACAACGTATAAGCAAACCATGAGCCGCTGGATCGAAACCGTCAGCACGTCAGGCTCGCACTCACCGTCGAACATGAACAGGCCCTCGCCGCCGCGCGCGACGGCGAATTGTGGAAGCTCTGGTACACCTTTGTGCCGCCCCGCCCGACAAGACGCGCCCCTATATCGACACCGCGAACGGATGCGCGATCACCACGGCGCGCATCCGTTCGCGGTGGTCGACACAAAGACCGGCGATGTCGTCGGCTCGACGCGTTACTTCAAGTGGACGAGACGCATCGGCGGCTGGAAATCGGTCATAAGTGGTATGCCAGGCGCATGCAGAAGACCGCGCTCAACACCGAAGCGAAGCTGCTCCTGCTCACGCATGCGTTCGAACGGCTGGACGCCATCGCCGTCGAGTTCCGCACGCATTTCATGAACCACGCGTCGCGCGCGGCGATCGCCCGGCTCGGCGCGAAGCAGAACGGCATCTTGCGCAACCATCAGATCGACCGCGACGGCGTGCTGCGCGATACCGTCGTGTTCTCGATCATCCAGTCGGAATGGCCGGCAATGCGGGCCAACCTGAACTTCCGGCTCGACCGCTGATTGACGACAACTGAGTCGCGACCGCCAAGTCATCGAAGCCTCAAGGAGACCGCGCCATGCTCATCGACTTCTTCTACTCGCTGCGCGACGCGAAGCTGCCCGTCTCCATCAAGGAATATCTGACGCTGCTCGAGGCGCTCAAGGCGAAGGTCATCCAGCCTTCGCTGGATGAGTTCTACTGCTGGATGAGTTCTACTTTCTCGCCCGCATGACGCTGGTCAAGGACGAGAAGTACTTCGACAAGTTCGATCGCACGTTCGGCGCGTACTTCCACGGCATCGCGCAGATTCCCGACGAGGCCTTCGAAGTGCCGCTCGACTGTCTCAAGAAGCGGCTCGACCGCGAATTCACGGCGGAAGAGAAGAAGCGCATCGAGTCGCTCGGCGGCCTCGACAAGCTGATGGAACGCTTCAAGGAACTGATGGACGAGCAGAAAGGCCCTCACGAAGGCGGAAACAAGTGGATCGGCACGCGCAACATCAAGGTCGCGCTGCGGCGTCTGCGCCGCAGCGCGCGCGCGAGCGCGGCCGACGAACTCGATCTGCCCGACACGATCCGCAGCACCGCCGCGAACATCGGCTGGCTCGATCTGAAGATGGTCCCCGAGCGCCACAACAACGTAAAGGTATTGGTATTGATGCTGCTCGACGTTGTCGGCTCGATGGAACGATCACATCCGGCGCGTGGAAGAACTGTTCTCGGCGGCCAAGGCGGAGTTCAGACATCTCGAGTTCTACTACTTCCACAACTGCGTGTACGACTACCTGTGGAAGAACAATTGCCGCCGCCATACCGAGCGCGCCTCCACCTTCGAGGTACTGCACAAATTCACGCCGGACTACAAGCTGATCTTCGTCGGCGACGCCACCATGAGCTGAGCCCCTACGAAGTGCTGCAGCCGGGCGGCTCCGTCGAGTACAACAACGCCGAGCCCGGCGCGGTCTGGCTGCGCCGCTTCGCCGACCAGTTTCCGCATCACGCGTGGCTCAATCCGGAGCCAGAGCGTCTGTGGGAATATCGCCAGTCGATCGCGGCGATTCGCAATATCCTCGGCAATCGCATGTACAGGCTGACCATGGCCGGCCTCGAAGCCGCGATGCGAGCACTCTCCAAATAAATCACAGCAAAAAAAAACACATGAAAGCATCACCCCCCGCGCCGGTCGCGCGCGTTCCCTTGCGTCCGTTCTCCGATACATCCGTTTCCACGCTCGTCGCGATGATGACGGGCTACACCAGTTCGATCGTGCTGATGTTCCAAGCGGGCCAGGCCGCGCATCTCAGCGACGCGCAGATTTCCTCGTGGATCTGGGCGCTCTCGATGAGCATGGCCTTGTGCACCATCGGCCTGTCGCTGCACTATCGCGCGCCGGTCGTGGTCGCGTAGTCGACGCCGGACGCGGCGCTGCTCGTCTCGTCGCTGCCGAACGTGCCCTATTCCGACGTCATCGGCGCGTTCTTGCTGTGCGCCGCGCTGTTGACCGCCGTCGGCCTCACCGGCTAGTTCGATTCGTTGATGAAGCGCGTGCCCTCGGGCATCCTGTTCGAGATCGGCATCGAGATCTTTCATGCGGCGGAGCATCCGACGGCGCTCGTCGTCGTGATGTTCTTCGTCTATCTGCTGGGCAAACGCTGCGTGCCGCGTTATGCGATTCCGGCGACGCTCATCGCGGGCATCTTCATGGCGGGTGGCCTCGGGCTGCTCGACTTCTCGCGCTTTCACGTGGCGCTAGGTTCTGTTCACATTCTCAGCAGCGCTCCAAAGGCGCAGGCGAGTACGGCG
>LFJI01000288.1 GCA_001235855.1 Candidatus Burkholderia brachyanthoides | reverse complement strand
TTCGTCCGAAGTGTTACCCCTGTCCTGGAACAGGTGTTACCCATGTCTCCGGTCTGTACAACCGTCATGGACCTGCTCTGGGTTTTCGCCATCATCACGCCTGTCGCGATCGCGATGCTGTTCGCGTTCGCCGCGCGTATCGATCTGGTATCCGGCCGCTGGCGCGCGTCAGACCAAGTCGAAACAGGGCAGCGTGAAATCGCCCGCGCCAGACCGTTTCCCGCTCATTGCTTACAGCAGATCACCATCGAACGATTTTTGATATTCGCGCCAAAGATGCCGCCCACCAAACCGCCGGCGGTGGCGCCGTTGTCGGCGTCCTTCGAAATCACGTCGTAGCCGTACGCGCCGCACATTTCTCCGGCCTGCTTGTAGCACGCCACCCAACTGGTGGAGGCGTTGCCGCCGCTGCAGTTGATCGCGAAGCCCGTATCGCCCGAAGGCAGATAGGTCATCGTCGGTCCGTGCGCGCAGCCGGCGAGTGCGTTGGTCAACGCCAAAGCGAGTGCGGATGCCGCGGAGCACGTGGCCGTTTTGATCCTCTTCATCGAATGTCCTCGTCAGTCCGTCTGGCGATCAGCGCGGCGGCAGATAGCGCGCCGGGTCCGTCGAACGGCCCATGTATCGCACCTCGAAGTGCAGCATGATGCGATTGCTGTCGGTGTCGCCCATTTCGGCGATTTGTTGGCCCTGCTGGACCCGCTGGCCTTCCTTCACCAGAATGGCGCGGTTGTGCGCGTAGGCGGTCAGATAATCGTCGTCGTGCTTGATGATCAGCATGTTGCCGTAGCCGCGCAGCCCGTTGCCCGCGTACACGACACTGCCCGCCGCCGCTGCGACCACCGGCGTGCCCGCCGCATTGGCGATGTCGATCCCCTTCGAATTCTTGCCGTCGAAGTTGTGGATCACCGTGCCCTGAGCCGGCCAGATCAGCGAGACGCCGGGACCGGCCTTGCTTTGCGCGAGCGTGTCGGCGCGGGCGCTGCCCGTGGAAGCCGACGATCCCGCCGATGCTGCTGCCGTCCCGGCCGGCGGCGCGACCCGCAGCACCTGGCCGACCTCGATGGCGTCGGGATTCGGCAGCGAATTCCAGCGCTTGATGCTGCTGATCGACGTGCGGTTCTCGCGCGCGATCTTGCTGACCGTGTCCCCGCGCTCCACGCGATAGAAGCCCGGCCCGACCGGCGCCGACCCGCACGCCGCCAATACCGTGACGAGCGTGCTCAGCAGTGCCGAGCAGGCGAGCCTTCGAATTCCTGTGTGCAATCGCAAAACCTGACCTCGCAAAGCGCCGCCGCGCACGGCTGCGCGGCGGATCGAAAGGCAGGATTTTACCGGTTCGACTATTGCAAGCGTCGCGGGCCTTTGTGGCACGCGACGCGCGGCTCACGCGAGCAGCGTGACGACGAGGCGCAGCGACGCCGTTTCGGTCTTGCCAGGCACGAGCCAGCGCAGGCCCCGGCCGTTGTGGATGGCATCCGACAGGCCGATCCACGGCTCGACGCCGCAATAGAAGTCCGATGTGTCTTTCTCGGTCCAGGCCGTGACGCAGTACCACGGCACCGAATCCGGCTGATTCAATTCGAAGAATTCGAAGCCGATCGAGCGCTTCAGTCCCGGCAGATTGAGCCGCACCGGCTTCGTCGGTCCCGTGAAGCAATGCAATGGAAAATATCGACAATGCCCGAGTCGTCGAGCGTATAGCGCGGCCTGGCCGGTCTGCGGCTCGCTGATCGCGCCGTCGGGCAACTGGTGCCCCGCCGCTCGGTGCGCGGTAGCTCGACGCTGCTTTGCGCGCGTTGGCCGTGTGGCAGATCGAAATAGAAGTGATGCCCGGTGTAATACGGCAGCGCGACTTCGCCGGGATTGAACGTCGTCAGCTCGACCTCCAGCGTGTGGCCGTCGACCAGCCGGTACGCGGTCTCGAAGCAGAACGCGAACGGATAGCCGCCGCGCGTCGCGTCGCTGTCGACCAGCGTCATGCGCAGGCCGTGGCGGCCGTCGGCATCGCGCGTGGCGGAGAAGGGCAGGTTGCGCGTGAAGCCGTGTGTGGCCAGTTCATGGACGACGCCATCGTGATCGCGCCATTTGCCGATCTCACCATCGACGAAATGGCGGCCGAGAAAGGGGAACAGCAACGGATTGCCGCCGCAGATCTTGGCGGCGTTGTCCCACGCGGCGGGATCGAGCGGATCGGGCCAGTGGATGATCTTCTCGCCGCCGACACGCCAGGTCATGAGCCGGCCGCCGGCGTTCGGGGCGAGCTGGATCGAGGCACCGTCGCGCTGGATTTCGATGGCGTCTGCTTCGGATGACATGGGCTACGCGCTCCGTGAATGAGGGTGGAAGTGGCTTGGCGCAAGGCCGCCGGGCCTCGCCGGTCTTCTCGCGACCGATCGATTCTGCCTGTGTTTGCCGTACGGAGAAACCTTTTGCGGGAAATTGCGATTGCTGAACGAAACTGCAATGTGTTGTTATGCGTTTCCAATGTACGGAAGCTGACGGATAGGAGCAGCAGTCATGGACTTGGCAATGGGGGGTGATGTTCGGTTTGTTCGGCGCTAGCACCGCTGTGTTTTTGTACAAGCTCAAGGCGTGAATGACGCGAACCGTCACGATCGGCTGATCGCAACTGGTTCCGCAAAATCTTTCGTTTTTATTTTTTATTCTCTTTCTCGATAATTATCGGTTCTGCCGACGATACCCTGTCGGTGCGAATTGATTATGCGTGTCGTACGGTTAGCGCTTGGCGCACGATATCGCACTGGGCATAATCGGGACCTCTTGCGCGCCGTATCTTCTGATTCATTTCCGTTCCTTCTCAGATCGTTTGCCGCTCATGCGGGGAGCGGGCACGGCGCGTCTGCCTCTTTCCACCTTCACGAAAAGGACCGACGCGTGACTCTCTGCTTTCTGATTTTCCTGAGCGTACTGCAAGGCGTGACCGAACTCTTTCCGGTCAGCAGCCTCGGTCACACGCTGCTCGTTCCGGACCTGATCGGCATGCATATCGACAAGCATGCGCCGCAGCTGCTGCCGTTCCTGGTGGCGCTGCATCTGGGCACGGCATTCGCGCTCCTGTGGTACTTCCGCGCCCGCTGGATCGCGCTGATCCGCGGCTTCTTCGCGTCGCTCGGCGGCCGCCGCAACGACGACGGCCACATGATGTGGGCACTCATCATCGGCACGATTCCGACGGGCATCGTCGGAATCGTGCTGGAAAAGCGGCTGGAGGCCATCTTTCACGACCTGCGGATCGTCGCGGCCGCGCTGATCGTCAATGGCGTGCTGCTGTGGCTGGGCGACCGTCTGCAACGCGCGCAGGCGAGACGCGCGCCTGAAAAGCTCACCTTTAAGCAGGCGTTTCTGGTCGGCCTCGCGCAGATCGGCGCGCTGATTCCGGGCTTCTCGCGCAGCGGCCTGACGATGATCGCGGGCGTGGGCGCAGGCCTCACGGCGGAAGCGGCGGCGGAGTTTTCCTTCCTGCTCGGCACGCCGATCATTTCCGCGGCGGGCGTGCTCGAGTTGCCGAAGCTGTTCCATGCGCCCGCGCAGATGTTCGACGCGGCGCTGGGCGGCGCGCTGACCGGTATCGCCGCGTACCTGAGCGTTCGCTTCTTGATGCGTTATTTCGAAGGCCACGGCAAGCTCGCGTCGTTCGGCGTATATTGCGTGATAGCGGGAATCTTCTTCCTCGGCTGGTTCATGATGCATCATGCAGCCGGTCTGATTCCGCCTGCATGATGCCCGGCCGCGCAGGTCGGCGGATGAGGTAAAATCCTCGCTCTCGCGCGCAGGCCTGGCCTCGCGCAGCACGGTATCCGCGGTATCGTGCGCGATGTCTTGCACAGCGCGCCGTTACCCGCCCTTAGCTCAGCTGGATAGAGCAACGGCCTTCTAAGCCGTAGGTCACACGTTCTTATAAAGGGTATCTGTAGTTGCACATTTGGACAGTACGGTATAATTTTTCAATGTCGCGGTAGCTCAATTGGATAGAGCAGTGGTCTTCTAAGCCACAGGTTACGGGTTCGATTCCTGTCCGCGACACATTCTGACCCTTATGTTGCGGAGCTCTCAGCCTGTAGGGGACATTTCCGCTCCCATGCTGGAGATGCGCCGTGTGTGCACCGCAGTTGCATACTAGCAGCGCCGATGCTACTGTCTTTAGCAGCATTGCAGTCATGTCCGACGGCCTGTTCCTTCCTGAATTGGGGGCGAGGCGACAACTGCGTGAGCACGAAATCACTGCGATGCAAACGAAATCAATGTGTTGGCTGGGGTCGTTGCGGGCGCCCCGAAGCTGATTGACTCGGTAGTGCTCGAAGACGTCACGCCCGACGTTCACTATGACGAAAGAAGGGCATTTCCGTATAACCAAGGTGATGGACCTTATCGACGTAATGCTAACATATCGGGACAAGTCTTACTACTCGATGCTAGCCGCTAGCGGCTGTCGCGCGCACAAGGGGCTCCAAACTCTCCTGAATGAGGACATCGATGTCGAAAACGGGATTCTACGGCTTGTTGACCCGAAAACAAGACTAGTCCATTGCGTCATTGAATTGGCACCGGCCGAATTCGGCGTGAAAGGATCGT
>LFJI01000287.1 GCA_001235855.1 Candidatus Burkholderia brachyanthoides | reverse complement strand
CTTCACTTCATTTGCCGTGATCAACTCATGGCGGGACTTGCACCCACAGGATTGCACCCAGGCTGGGCTTTCTAGTTGATTCTTTGGTAGGCCGTACGGGATTCGAACCTGTGACCAACGGATTAAAAGTCCGCTGCTCTACCAGCTGAGCTAACGACCCGAAAAACTTAAAATTATAAGCGAGGAGGTCAGGTGCTGTCAACCCAAAACCGCTGCGCCTGCCTCAAACGTCGAAGGAAAACGCACGCGACATCGCAGACCGCGAACGCTTCCTTCGACCCGCACGACGCCCGAAGGCGCCGCGCTTACTTCACCTGCGACTCTTGCTTTGCGCCGTTTGCGCGGCTTCGGTACCGGCGTACTGCGAGACGACCTGCTGCAGCGTCTGCTTGGCGGCCGCCTTCTGACCTTGCTCGACCTGGTTGTTCGCAATCGCGAGCAGCGCCTCGGGCGCGCGCGGATGTTGCGGATACTGCTTCACCAGATCCTGCCAGATCGCAGTCGATGCCTTGTAGTCACGTTGCGCATACAGCGCATTGCCGAGCCAGTAGCGAGCCGTCGGCTGATACGGGCTCTGCGGGTACTTCGCCACGAATGCCTTGAAGGCCACCGAGGCGCTCTTGTAGTCACCGTTGCGGAACTGAGTCGACGCTGCGTTGAAGGCTTCCGTCTCGCCGGGTTGCACGGTGCCCGTTACGCCATCGATGGTCTCTTGCTGCGGCTCGAATTTCTTCAAGCGCGTGTCGAGATCGGCGTAATAGTCCTTCTGCTGCTTTTGCAGCGTGGTGACCTGATTCGCGAGATCCTCGTTCTGGCCACGAACCGTCGCGACCTGCTGATTCAACTGGTCGATGCGGTTCTGCTGATCGAGGATCGTGCGTTGCGCGGCCGACAACTGATTGCTCAAGCTATCGGTCTTGGTGCGCAGATCGAGGATGGCTTTACGTGCTTCGTTGTCGTCGAAAACGCCGGCGTGCGCGGGCACGCTCAGCATCGTCGAACCGGCGACGCACACGGCTGCGGCGACGCGCAGCAAGGGGAACCGATACAACATAGGGCGACTCACCCGTGTCTGGTTACTCTGGTTACGTTACTCGGATTTACTGGTACACGAGATCCGCGCGGCGGTTCTGTGCCCACGATGCTTCGTCGTGACCCGTCGCCGTCGGCTTTTCCTTGCCGAGCGACACGGCTTCCATTTGCGAATCGGCCACGCCCATCAGCGACATGGCGCGACGTACGCCTTCCGCACGCTTCTGGCCGAGCGCCAGGTTGTACTCGCTCGTGCCGCGTTCGTCGGTGTTGCCCTGAATCAGGACGTGACGCTCCGGATGGCTCTTCAAGTACGACGAGTGCTGCTGCAGCAGCGGCTGATAGTCGTCCTTCACGGCATAGCTGTCGAAGTCGAAATAGATGCTGCGCTTGGCGAGCGGGCTGTTCGGATCGTTCAGCGGGTCGATGTTGACCTGCTTCACATCGTTCGGGTTCGGCTGCGTGCTGACGTCACCTTTGTTCGCGCCTTCATCGAGCTTCACGCCCGAATGACAAGCTGCCAATGCGCCGACCATCGCAACTGCCAGGCCGATACGAAATTTCGACATCATGGTACTTCTCCTTGTGTTATAGCTGAACGTTGTATGTGAAACGTTATTGCTGGACTTATTGCATGAACGGACCCCAGGACGGCTCGCGTACCACGCCGCCCTGGACTGACAAGACTTGCCGCGTGTGACCATCGGTCGACACAGCCGCCAAAACGCCACGTCCGTTCACTTGAGTGGCGTAAAGGATGTACTGACCATTCGCCGCAAAGCTCGGCGATTCGTCATGCGTCGTGTCGGTCAGCCCCGTCGGCGTACCGGACGCGAGGTCCTGCAAATACAGCTTGAAGCCGCCGCCAGTGCGCGAAATGTACGCGAGTTGCTTGCCGTCAGGGCTCACGCGCGGACTCGTGTTGTACGAACCCGCGAACGTGACCCGCTGGGCCGCGCCGGCACTTTCCCCCGCCGCCGGCATCTTGTAGATTTGCGGTTGGCCGCCGCGATCACTCGTGAAATAAATCCAGTTGCCATCGAGAGAGAAGAACGGCTCGGTGTCGATGGAACTGCCTTGGGTCAGACGGCGCAGGCTGGTGCCGTCCGCGTTGACTTCGAATATTTGTGTATTGCCGGTGCGCGACAGGGCGACCGCCAGCTTGCGGCTATCGGGCGACCATGCCGGCGCACTGTTGTCACCCTTCTGATTCGACACGACCACGCGACGTCCCGTCGGCAGATCGTGGATATACACCACTGGCTTCTTCTTCTCGAACGACACGTACGCGACCTTCGTGCCGTCCGACGACCACGCCGGCGAAATGATCGGCTCGGGGCTGGAGAAGGCGATCTTCGCGTCCTGGCCGTCCGAGTCAGAAATCTGCAACTGATAACGCCCGCCCGTCTGGATGACATAGGACAGTCGCGTCGCGAACACGCCGCGCGAACCGAGCAGCTTGGCATAGATGTAATCCGCGATCTTGTGCGCGCTCATGCGCAGGCCGCCTTCACCGGAGACGAGCGACAGGCCGCCGAGATTCTGCTGGCTCGACGTGTCGTAGAGGCGGAAGTGCACTTCATACTGGCCGTTCGGCAGCTTGTTGACGCTGCCCGACACGAACGCATTCGCGCCTTTCACCTTCCATGCGCCGAGATCGACCGAGTCGGCGTCCGATACCGGCGTGCTGCCCGCATCAATATTCGTGAACTTGCCGCTGCGCTGCAGGTCCTGACGGACGATCGAGCTCACTTGCTGCGGCGAACTGGTTTCGTTGGCGAAATTGGCCGTCGCGATGGGGAATTGCGTGGAGCCGACGCCGGTCACGAGTACGTTCAACTGGGCGTGCGCAGCGGTGCCGACTGCGATCAGGCAGGACGCGACCAGCGTTCTCAGGCCAAGCTTCGTCATCAAACTCATGCTGTTATAGATTCCCAAAAAAGCATTTTTCAGGTGTCGGGAGACTGCAGAATAGACCCCCGGAAGCACAATTCGTTCCCAATCCCCAGACGTACGGCAGGGCTCAGCCGCCCGCCGGACGCAGCGTGATCGTGAAGTGATCCGGCGCCTTGCCGTCGATATCGACGGGCATCGGATCGGAGTTTCGGACCGCATGCAGCGCCGCGGCATCCCACTGCTCGTTGCCGCTCGATTTCGTCACGCTCGCGGACAGCAAGGTGCCCGAAGGCGAGCAACGAACCGAGACCACGGTTTCGAGGCCGGCCGTTTCGCCGCTCCAGACGATATTCGGCCGCACGCGACGCTGGACCTTCTCCGCATAGCCCAGCGAGGTCGCGTTGCCGCCCGCGCCCTTGCCTGCGCCACCCTTCGCGAGACCTTCGGCGCCCGCCGCCGTGTCGCCGCCGAGCTGATTTTGCAACTGGGCCATGCGCGCCTTGCGTTCCGCATCGAGCTTCGCTTCGGCATCGGCCTTCGCCTTGGCTTCCTGCTGTTCCTTCTGTTGTTCCTTGATCTGTTCCTGCTTCTGCGCTTCGGCCTGCTGCTGGCGCTGCTTGTCCTGCTGCGCCTTCAGTTGCCGCCGCTTCTGAAGCTCGGCCTGACGCTGCTGCTCGATCTGCTTCTTCTTGTCCTGCATTGCCTTTTGCTGCGCGGCGGCTTGCGCGGCCAGTTGCTGCTGACGTTTGGCTTCCGCTTCCTGCTGCGCCTGCTCCTGCTTACGGCGCTGCTCGGCGAGCTGAGCCTCGCGCTGCGCGGCTTCCTGCTGCTTACGTTTCTTTTCTTGCAGCGCGATGTCCGCGTCCTCGTCCTTCGCGGGCGGCGGCGCGGGCTGCACTTTCACCGGCGCGGGCGGCGGGGGAGCGGGGCGCGGCGTCGGCGCGGGCGTGTCCGGAATCTCGGTCCAGATTTCCGCCTCGGCGCCAGCGGGCGTGTTGTTCTGCCAATTGATGCCGTGATAGAGCAGCCAGATCAAGAGCAGATGCATCAGCGCGGCGAGCCCGAACGCCTTCCACGTCCCGCGCTCGCGCGGCGGACGGACGGGCCGCGCGGACGCCTGTCCGCGCGCTGGACGTGGCTGGGTGTTCCGCGAACCGATCATTGCGATTTGACGAGCAATCCGACGCGCTTCACGCCGCGCGCCTTCATATCGGACATCACGTTCATGATGGCCTCGTACTTTACCGTCTTGTCCGCCGCGATGATGACCGGCTGATCAGGATGCGACTCCTGGCGGTTCAGCACGAACGTGTTGAGATCGTTCTTGGTCATCTTCTGCTCTTGCGACGCGCCGTTGTCGTCCTTGTAGCGGATATTCATGCTGCCGTCGGCCTTGATGTTGATCACGAGCGGCGGCGGCTGTTCCTGCGGCTGCGCGTTGCCGACCGTCGGCAGATTGATGATCGACGGCGACACGAGCGGCGCCGTCACCATGAAGATGACGAGCAGCACGAGCATCACGTCGATGTACGGCACGACGTTAATGTCGGCCATCGCGCGGCGCGAACTGCCGCGCATACTGGAACGGATTGGGCCTGCCATCACGGACTCCTTTTTCCTTAAAGGCCAGTTCAAAAAGGTTGCTCAGCTTGGCTGAAGATGTTCCAGCAG
>LFJI01000286.1 GCA_001235855.1 Candidatus Burkholderia brachyanthoides | reverse complement strand
CCTTGGCCCGCTCATGCAAAAGACAAGATGTAAACACATTTCATCGAATGTAAACGTATCGGCATGTACTCGAACGCCACCCCAACCCGCGCCGGCCCGCACCAGAATCGACGAAGGAGATGCCATGCTGGAGAAGTCCGTCCTGTTTCGAATCGACGGCGAGACACGCGTCGCGACGCTGACGCTCAACCGCCTCGACAAGCTCAACAGCTTCACGCGAGAGATGCATCGCGAGATCGGCGCCGCGCTCACCGAAATCGAGGGCAGTCAGGCGCGGGCGCTGATCATCACCGGCGCCGAACGCGGCTTTTGCGCCGGTCAGGATCTGGCCGATCTCGACTTCACGCGGGGCGCGATGTCCGATCTCGGCGACTTGATCGATGAGCACTTCAACCCGCTCGTGCGCAGGCTTCAGTCCTCTCCGCTGCTGATCATCGCGACGGTCAACGGCACACAGCGGGCACCGGCGCGAATCTCGCGATGGCCTGCGATCTCGTCGTGGCGGCGCGTTCCGCGAGCTTCATTCAGGCGTTTGTGAAAATCGGCCTGCTTCCCGACTCCGGCGGGACGTGGCTCTTGACGCGGCGCGTCGGCGAAGGCGGAAGCGTGGGGCATCGTCTGGCGCGTGGTCGATGACGGCGACTTGCAGCAGGCAGCGGGAGAACTGGCCGCGCAACTCGCTCAGATGCCGGCGCACGCGATCACGGCAATCAAGCGGGCAATGCAGGCCAGCGCGAGCAACACGTTCAACCAGCAACTCGATCTGGAGCGTGACGTCCAGCGCGAATTTGGCACGTCACCCGATTACATCGAAGGCATCGCCGCATTCAAGGAAAAGCGCGCGCCGCGCTTTGAAGGGCTGTGACTGTGACCAACCTAGCCATCTGGAGAGATTCGTGACGCCACAAGAGATTGCGGAAACCACCGCCCGCGCCATGTATGAGGCCGACGCCTGTTCACGCGCGCTCGGTATCGAACTCGCCGAGGTGCGGCCCGGCTACGCGCGCCTGCAAATGGATGTACGCTCGGATTTTCTCAACGATCACGCGATCTGCCACGGCGGCCTGATGTTCACGCTCGCGGATTCCGCATTCGCCTTCGCGTGCAACTCGTACAACATCAGCACCGTGGCGGCGGGCTGCTCGATCGAGTTCTTGCGCCCGGTTCAGGGGGCGACCGGCTGACGGCGGAGGCGATCGAGCAGACATTGAGCGGACGCTCAGGCATCTACGACATTCGGGTCACGAATCGCGCGGGGGAAACCGTGGCGATGTTTCGCGGCAAGTCGGCGCAAATCAAGGGCACGGTGATTCCAGCCTGAGTAAGCGGAAGAGACAGAAAGCGCGGAAGACAACGAACTAAAAGCGCACGCGGCGGCGATCGACCGGAAGACCGCGGCGCACGGTGAGCATGACGGCGACACATCGATGACAACAACATTGCCGCTCGACCCGATCGAAAAAGCGAGCCGCGACGAACTCGTCGCGCTGCAACTCGAACGGCTCAAATGGACGCTCGCGCATGCCTATGAGAACTCCTCGCCGGTGTATCGGCGCAAGTTCGACGAGGCGGGCGTGCATCCAGATGGAGATGCGCTCGCTAGCCAACCTGGCGCGTTTCCTTTCACGACGAAGAAGGACCTGCGCGACAGCTATTCGTTCGGCATGTTCGCCGTGCCGCAGGAACGCGTGTCGTGCATCCATACGTCGTCGGGAACGAGCGGCAAGCCGACGGTCGTCGGCTACACGGCGCGGGACATCGACAACTGGGCGAACTTGGTCGCGCGTTCGATTCGCGCGGCCGGCGCGCGGCGTGGCGACAAGGTTCACGTGAGCTACTGTTATGGACTTTTCACTGACGGACTCGGCGCGCATTACGGCACGGAGCGCGCATGACTCACGGTGATTCCTTCGGCGGATGACAGACCAAGAAGCAGATCCAGCTCATTCGAGATTTCCGGCCGGACATCATCATGGTGACGCCGAGCTACATGCTCTCGATTGCTGATGAACTGGAGCGGCAAGGCGTCGAGCCGGCGGACTGCTCGCTGCGCGTGGGCATTTTCGGCGTGGAGCCGTGGACCAACGACATGCGGCGCGCGATCGAACAGCCGCATGGGTATCGATGCTGTCGATATCTACGGCCTTTCGGAGGTGATGGGGCCGGGCGTCGCATCCGTCGCATCCGAGTGCGCCGAAACCAAGGACGGTCCGACGATCTAGGAGGACCACTTTTATCCGGAGACCGCCGAAGTGTTGCCGGACGGCGAATTCGGCGAACTGGTGTTCACGTCGCTCACGAAGGAGGCGCTGCCGATCATTCGCTATCGCACGCGCGATCTCACGCGGCTGTTGCCCGGCACGGTGCGCACGATGCGTCGCATGGAGAAGATCACCGGACGTTCGGACGACATGATGATCGTGCGCGGCGTGAACGTGTTTCCCACGCAGATCGAGGAATTGCTGCTTAAGCGGCCGGTGTTCGCACCGCACTATCAGATCGTGTTGACGAAGGACGGCCCGCTGGATGTGCTGACGTTGAACGTCGAGCCGTTTTTCCAGAATCGGCACCTGACATCGCGGCGCTCGAGAGCGCGAAAACCGCGCTCAGCTACGACATCAAGGCGATGATCGGCGTAAGCGCGGACGTGGTGGTGTTGCCGGTGAACGACATCGAGCGGTCGGTCGGCAAGGCGCAGCGCGTGATCGACAAGCGGAACATCAAATAGCGCCGCCATGCGGCCGCGCATGCATCACGAGTTCGGCATCAGCAGCCACATGCGGCCGCCCTGCTTCATGCGTCCGGCAAGATCGCCGGCGTCGTCGCCGAGTCCCCAGAAGTAGTCGGCGCGCACACCGCCCTTGATTGCCGTGCCGGTGTCCTGGGCAAAGACGAGGCGGTTCATCGGCTGGTTGCTGAGCGGCCGCCTGGTTTGCAGGAACACTGGCGTACCGAGAGGAATCGCCGAAGGATCGACCGCGATCGAACGTTCGGGCGTCAGCGGCACGCCGAGCGCACCGACCGGGCCGTCGCCAATGCTGGCGGCCATCGGGTCGTTGGACGGCATCTCGCGGAAAAACACGAAGCGAGGATTCACGTCGAGCAACGCATCCGCGCGCGACGGATTCGCCTTCGCCCACGCCTTGATGCCCTGCATGGTCGCCTGCGCGGGCGTGAGTTCGCCGCGATCCAGCAGTTCGCAGCCAATCGAACGATACGGCTGATTGTTCGTTCCACCGAAGCCGACGCGCATCACGCTGCCGTCTTCCATGACCACGCGCCCCGAGCCCTGCACTTGCAGGAAGAACACTTCGATCGGATCGTCGACCCAGACGAGTTCGTTGCCGTTCAACACGCCCGAACGTTCGAGTTGCGCGCGCGGCGGCAGCGTCGTGCCCGCCTTGTAGCGATACGGCCAGCGATAAAGCGCGTACTGGTACGGACCGTGCCGCGTGCGCGAACCGTGCAGCAGTGGTTCGTAATAGCCGGTCACGAGACCGTCGAGCGTGCCGTCGTTATTGGCAAGCTGAAAGGGCGTGAAGTATTTCTCGAAGAAATCGCGCGCGGCGGACATGTCGAGGTCGTCGAGGCGCTGCGCCGCTGCGCACGCCCGCGCCCAGCTCGCCTGACGCGAAAGCCGGCTGCAATTCTGGCGCAGCGCCGCGGTCGCGCCGATCAGCGAATCGTCCGTCCAGCCCGGCAATTGCTGCCAGCTCACCGCGGTCAGGCGTTGCGCGGCGCGCTGACCCGGCACGATCGGCGTGCCGCCGGGCGCGCTCGAGGTCGTATTGCTTGGCTTCACGTAACCGCCGCCACCGCACGAGGCAAGCAGCACGGCGGTGACGATCGATGCGGCCCAGGCCGCTACCCGTGCGGCGTGCGGCCGCGCGAAACGCATACAATGCTCGTTCTTGATGGGAATCGCCATGTCTGATCTGTTCGACGAATATCCGATGCTCATATTCGGGCTCGAAGCGCTGGTCGCGCTCGGCCTGCTGCTTTTCATCGTCGTGTGGACCGCGTCGGGAAAGAAAAAGAACCCAAACCGCGCGAGCCGTCCGAACGACGTCGCGAAGCGCCGCTGAATCCCGCTCAATGAAGCGTGCGCGGTATATGCAGCGCGAATTCCGCGACGGGCGCCTCGAAGCGCTCGCCGTCCTCGGCCACGCAGAAATACTCGCCGCGCATGGTGCCGACCGGCGTCGCGATGACGGCCCAACTGGTGTACTCGAACTGCTCGCCCGGCGGTATCAGCGGCTGATGCCCGACTACACCCAGCCCCTTCACTTCCTGCACGTGGTTGTCGCTGTCCGTGATGATCCAGTGGCGTGAGATCAACTGCGCCGTGACCTGTCCCGTGTTACGGATCGTCAGCGTGTAGGCGAACGCGTACTGTCGGCTGTCCGGGTAGGAGTGGTCGGGCAAGTAGCACGTCTTCACGGACACGCTAAATTCATACTGGCTCATCGTCGTTCCATTACAAGTTGTCGCTGTTCCGCATAAGGAAAACGCGGGGCTGTGCCGCTACTAGTCCATTACGTCATTGAATTGGCACTGGTCGAATTCGGCGTGAAGGATCGTCATACTTCCACTTGATCGGCTTCGGGTCGTCCT
>LFJI01000285.1 GCA_001235855.1 Candidatus Burkholderia brachyanthoides | reverse complement strand
CGCCAATCGGCGCGCCTTGTGTCGTCGCTACGGCATCAGTGCGAAGACCGCTTACCCTGGAACAGGTGTTACCCATCTCTCTGTGCCAGTGCCGCGAGCGGGCGGCGCGCGAGGGCTGGACCGTGGTGGAGACCTATTCCGACCGGGCCATCTCCGGCTCGTCCATGATCCGCGCCGGCATTCATGGCGCTTCTGGCCGATGCGCAGGCCGGGCGCTTCGATATGTGGTGCTGTCCGAGGCGCTGGACCGCATCAGCCGCGATCAGGAGGATGTCGCCGCCGTGTTCAAGCGCCTGCGCTTCGCCGACGTCGCTATCGTCACCCTGTCCGAAGGTAAGATCGACGAGCTTCATGTCGGCCTCAAGGGCACGATGAACGCTCTGTTCCTGAAAGACCTTGGCCATCAGCCAACGCGAGCGCGGGTGGAGGCTGGAAAGGCCGGCAGCGGCAGAGCCGCTTACGGCTACCGCGTCGTCCACCGGCTCGACACCGATGGCGAGCCGATCCGGGGCGAGCGCGCGATCGTCGCGGACGAGGCGGAGGTAGTGCGCCGCATCTTCCGCGAATACGCTGCCGGTAGAAGCCCCAGGGAGATCGCATTCCAGTTGAACCGGGAAGGCGTCGCCGGCCCCCGCAATCGTCCATGGATTGATGCACCATCTGGGTAACGCGGCGGCCGGCACCGGCATCCTCAACAACGAGCTTTATGCCGGGGTTCTCGCGTGGAACCGACAGCGCTTCATCAAGAACCCCGAGACTGGCACGCGCGTCTCCCGCATCAACTCGGAAAGCGCGTGGATCAGGACGGACCTGCCGCATCTGCGAATCGTAGAGGATGCGCTCTGGCAGGCGGTGCGCGAGCGCCAGCGGGGCATCTGCGCTTTGTTCGGTCCCAACCTCGCCAACACCCGCGAGGGGCGTGCCAAGCGGCTGCATCTCACCAACCGGCCCGTCACCCTACTGTCCGGCCTGCTAACCTTAACCTGCGGCTGCTGCGGCGGCAGGATCAGCATGGTGATGACCGACCGCTATGCCTGCCGCAACTATCTGCGGAAAGGCGTTTGCAACAACGGCCGCACCACAACGGCCGCACCATAAAGGCGCGACGAGATCGAGGCGCGGGTGCTGGCGGGATTACGAGACCGGCTTGTGTCGTCCGAGGCGGTCGCGGAAGCGGTGCGCACCTACCGCACAGGAAACCAACCGTCTGAACCATGAGCGGCGGGCGCAGGCGGAGGCCGACCACAAGGCGCTCGCCAAGATCGACCGCGCCATCGCCGGCATCATGGCGGCGATTGAGGACGGCCTGTATCAACCGTCGATGAAGGCGCGGATGAATGATCTTGAGCGTGACAAGGCGGAGATCGTCAAACGTCTCGCTGAAGCGCCGCCGACATGCCGGACGTGCATCCCAATGTCGCCGACCTCTATCGCCGGAATGTCGAACGCTTCACCGAAGCGCTGAACGATCCCGATGGCGGCCGTCAGGCGGCCGAGACGTTGCGCTCGCTCATCGGCGAGATCGATCGGCGAGATCGTGCTGCCGGGCAAGAAGCGCGGCGAAGTCCATGCCGAGCTACGCGGCGAACTCATGGGCGTCCTCGCCTTCGCCACTACCACAGAAAAGATCGGCCGCCCTGTCCGTCTTATGCCGCCAGTGGCATCTTGTGCCTTCAACACACGAGAGCGCGAACGAAAACAGCGCATCCGGCTGTTCCGACATCAGCGCGTGACCGGCATCGAATTCGGCCTGGCGCAACGGCACACCTGTGTCACCGAACGCGCCGAGCAACGCGCGGGCGGCGCGCGGCGGCGTCATCGCGTCACGCGTGCCGGAGAGCACGCATACCGGACAACGCACGACCGCGACGCGGTCGTGCGCATCCGCGTAGGTGTTGCATGCGCTGAAGTCGGAGTGGAACAACTGCGCTTCGCCGAGTGCCGAGATGCGCTCCGAGATGCGCTCCATTAAACGCTGGTTCATGCCCTGCCCTGCAGCCAGAATCTCGGCGCGGGCGCGGAAGGCTTCGCGGCGATGCTCGAAGGCGACCACTGATTCACCATGGCGATGGCCTGTGGCTCCCGCTCGCGGGCGGCATCGAGCAACGTGTCGGAGGGAGACCGTCATCGGCGCGGCGGTGGCGAGCAGCGCGAGGCCCACGCGCGGATGACGCGCGGCGGCGTCCAGCGCGATCAGCGAGCCCATGCTGTGGTCCACGAACACGGCGCGGCGCACCTTTGCCGCGTCGAGCGCGCGTATCGTCCAGTCAGCGAATGCGCCGATGCTCGCGTACGCCGGGCCAGCGCTGCGGCCGTGTCCCGCCACCGAAGCTGTGATGCGCGAAGTAACGCGTCTGCAGGCCCCCACACGCTGTGATCGTGCTGCGCGCCGTGGATGAACACCACCGCCGGACGCGATGCGTCGAAGGGCTTGCCGCTGGTGTAAGCGTAGGCGCATTGGCTGCCGTCGAGTTCGAGCATCATGCGCGGCTCCCGAGCGGCGCATGCGGTGCGGCGCTTTCCTTCTGCGCGGCTTTCTTTCAGGCCGCGTTTGAGGTCGTCGATAAGATCGTCGGGATCTTCCGGTCCGATCGACAGCCGGATGCGTCCCGGCCCGATGCCCGCCGCCTCGAGCACGGCGGCGTCCATGCGGGATGGATGACGAGCGAGCGCACATCGCCGACATTGGCGAGATGCGAAAACAGCGACAGCGATTCGATGAAGCGTCGCGCCGCCGCGCACGTCAAAGCTGAACACCGCGCCCGCGCCGCGCGGCAACAAACGCCTGGCGAGCCGTGATCGCGATGCGTCGGCAATTCCGGATACGCGACGCCTTCGACCGCCGGCGAACTCAGCAGAAACTCGATCACCTTGCGCGTGTTCGCGACATGCCGGTCCATGCGCAACGGCAGCGTTTCGATGCCCTGAAGCAGTTGCCACGCCGCCTGCGGATGCAGACACGCACCGAAATCACGCAGGCCTTCGCGGCACGCGCAGCAGGAAGGGCGCGATGGTGTTTTCCTCGGCGAACACCATGCCGTGAAAGCCGTCGTAAGGCTCGGTGAATTCGGGAAAGCGGCCGCTCGCGACGAAATCGAAGGTGCCGCCATCCACCACACCAGCACTCCGCCGATGGTCGTGCCGTGGCCGCCGAGAAACTTGGTCGCCGAGTGATAGACGAGGTCCGCGCCGTGTTCGAATGGGCGCAGCAGATACGACGTCGTGAACGTCGAAGCGACCAGCAGCGGCACGCCGTGTTCATGCGCGATCTCGGCCACGCCCGCGATATCCAGCACATCGAGCCCGGGATTGCCGAGCGTCTCCCCGAAAAAGAGCCGCGTGTTCGGACGTGCCGCTGCGCGCCATGCATCGAGGTCGTGCGACGCGACGAAGTTCGTTTCGATCCCGAGGCGCTTGAGCGTGTAGTGCAGCAGATTGTGCGAGCCGCCGTAGAGCGCGCCGGAAGCCACGATATGCGCCACGCACCCATCAGCGTGGCGATCGCCAGATGCAGCGCGGCTTGACCGCTCGCGGTGCCGATGGCGTCCGCGCCGTCTTCCAGCATGGCGACGCGTTCTTCGAAGACCGCATTGGTCGAGTGGAAATGCGCGAGTACACGTGTCCCGAGCGCTCCATGTTGAAGAGCGCGGCCGCGTGGTCGGTATCGCGGAAGGGAAACGACGCGATCTGATAAATCGGCGTGGCGCGCGTCGGTGACGGGATCGGGCGCGGCGCCCGCGTGCAGCGCGAGCGTGTCGAAACGGTTGGCTGGCTGGCATCGTGGTCGGTCGGCGCGTGTGAGGCGCCCGGCGAAAATGTCGGTCGGTCATCATAACATCGCATTCGCGTCCCATAACCTTATGGGCGAATGCTGGACCGCGCGGCCGGAAAGCCTTGTCCGTCCGGCACGATGCAGCAATTCGGCATTGATTTTGCGGGCTGGTTCGGGTTTCTTTTTGCGGGCCTTTCCGATAGCATTAAAGTGTGGTTTCATTGTGATTCTTGCACTTTTTTGGGGCATTTGGAACGGCATTCGGCTAGGAGACAGACATGCGAGTCAGCGACATCCTCAAAGTGAAGGGCAACGCACTTTTCACCGTTACGCCCGAAACGCCGCTGGCCGAGGCTGTCGACGCCATGGCCACGCACGATATCGGTTCTCTCGTCGTCATGGAATACGGCGATCTGGTCGGCATGCTGACCTTCCGCGAGATCATCGTCACCTTGCGCGATAACGGCGGCTCGGTCGGCAGCACCAGCATCCGCAAGATCATGGACGACCATCCGCTCACTTGCAAGCCGGAAACCGACGTGAACGAAGTACGCCGCATGATGCTCGAGCATCACGTGCGTTATCTGCCGGTCATGGAAAAGTGCGAACTGATGGGCGTCATCTCGTTCTACGACGTCGCCAAGGCGGTCGTGGAAGAGCAGGGCTTCGAGAACCGCATGCTCAAGGCATATATACGCGACTGGCCGGAAGAAGAGCAGAAGGCGCCGCACGAAGCGCGCTGAGTGTCGATCCGGAGATCGTCGTTTGCCTGTCAGAAACGCCCCGAAATGATCTGACCCCGCAAAGTTGGACAGTTATTCGGCTAGGCCGCTGAGGACTGGGTCCTG
>LFJI01000284.1 GCA_001235855.1 Candidatus Burkholderia brachyanthoides | reverse complement strand
CGGCAACTATCTGGCCTTCGCCGTACTCGCCTGCGCCTTTGGAGCGCTGCTGAGATTAGCGTGAGCTTTAATGTTATTTGCGTTTAATCGAAACTTCGTAATATGAAAGATAGCACCATGTAATTATCTTGAGAATCATTCTCATTTCTATTGACGCGAATAAATGTCCCACGTAGAATTCGATTCTTCTCGCCAACCGGGGCGAGAATCTAAATTAAACGCTCACCTTGATGAACAGTTATTTCAGACGAGTATGACGGAAAAGAAAAAACAATTAGGAGTTCAATGAAAACGTATCGCGCCAGTGCGTCCCGGCTTCGACGGGCCGCCCGTTCATCACTCGTCCTTCCGGGCGCCGCGCGCCTGACTGCGGCGACCACGCTCGCGTGGAGTTCGCTGGTCGGCAGCGCGTTCGCGGCGGCGAGCCCCGACGCCATACCCGAAGCCCCCGAAGCCGACCTGAACATCCAGGCACAGCCGTCCAGTTTCTGGACCGGCATCTGGACCCGTCAGAACATGCTCGGCGACACGGGCGGCCTGCGTCCGTGGCTCGGCAAATACGGCGTCACGTTCCAGTTGACGGAAACGAGCGAGTACCTGGCCAACGTGCGTGGCGGTCTCGGTCGCGGCGGCGCGTATGACGGCCTCACCACTGCGACGGTCGGCATCGGTACGCAAAAGGCCTTCGGCTTGCCGGGCGGCCAGTTCAACATCAGTGCGCTGCAGATTCACGGCACCAATCTCAGCATACGCTATCTCGGCACGCTCAACACGGCGAGCGGGATCGAGGCGGAAGCCACCACGCGGCTGTGGGAGTTGTGGTATCAGCAGTCGTTCCTGAACAAGCGTGTCGATGTGAAGATCGGCCAGCAGAGCATCGATCAGGAATTCATCACGAGCACGTATGCGGCGACCTTTATCAACACGATGTTCGGCTGGCCCGCGCCGCCGTCTTACGACATGCCATCAGGCGGTCCGGCGTATCCGCTCTCGGCGCTCGGCCTGCGCGTGCGTGGCCAGATCACGCCGTCGCTGACGGCGTTCGCGGGCGTGTTCGATGGCGACCCGCTCGGCAACAACCCGGACAACCTGCACGGCACCAACTTCAATCTGCATAACGGCACGCTGTTCATCGGCGAATTGCAGTATGCGATCAACCAACCGTCCGATGGCGAGATGGTCGGTGCGAACAGCAACACGCTGCCGGGCACCTACAAGCTGGGCGTCTGGTACAACAACAACCGCTTCGACGATCAGCGCTTCGACAATACGGGCGCGTCGCTGGCCGATCCGGCATCGTCGGGAACGGCGAAGTCGCATCACGGCAACTACAGCTTCTACGCGGTCGCCGATCAGATGGTGTGGCGGCCCGCCGACGAGCCGCGCAGCATCGGCGTGTTCGCGCGGCTGATGGGCGCGCCGGGCGACCGCAATCTCGTGAGCTTCGCCACGAACGCGGGCGTGGTAATGAAAGCGCCCTTCAAGGGCCGCGACAACGACAGCGTGGGCCTCGCGGTGACGTATATCAAGGTCGGCAGCCACGTGCACGACGTCGATCTCGACACCCGCAACTTCCTCGGCACGTCCTATGGCGTACGCACGCAGGAAACCACGCTGGAAGCGACCTACAACTACCAGGTCACGCCGTGGTGGATCATGCAGGTCGACGCGCAATACACCTTCAACGCGGGCGCCGGCCAGAATCCGAACGATCCGACTCAGCCGCTGCGCAACACCTTCGTGCTCGGCGTGCGGGCGAACCTCACGTTCTGACACTCCACGACACGATTCCACGACACAGATTTGTATCCACGACATAACGGTCATTCATCACACGCGCGCTGCCCTGTTTTCGACGAAGCGTCTGCTCGTCGCGTGCTGCGCCGCGAGCGCGGCGCATGCCGAGCCGCAAGGCTTCCTCGAAACGCTGCCCGGAACACGACGCTCATCAAGCGAGCGCGACGCTGTTCGTCAGCATGGCGGGCTTCGGCGTGGGCGATGCGAACGGCAATCCGCCGCCCGTGTTCAAGCAGGCCACCGTGCTGCGTCTGGACCTCGACGTGCCCGACGCTCAGGCGCCGGTCATCAAAAAGGAAATCGTGATCGGCAGCGGCTTCGGCGCGCAGGCCGACAAGGGCGTGTTTCTGGTCGGGCCGACCGGCCTCGCGCTGTCGGCTAATCAGAAGCTGTTGTACGTATCGGATGCAATCGGCAACCGCCTGACTGAAATCGACGATCCGCTCACGCGCCGACACCAACGCGGGCGTCGGACGGCAACTCACAGCGGACGGGCTGCTGCATCGTCCGCTCGCGATGGTCACCGCGCCCAACGGTCACCTGCTCGTGAGCAACGCGCTCAACGGACAAGTGGTCGAGATCATCCCCGAAACCAGCAAGCAGCTCTATGCGATCTGGATCGATACCGACAAGGCGCAAAGCCCGCCGGGCAACGGCGATCTGTTCGGCATCGCGATGACGCCGGAAGACGACGGGTTCTATTACGTGCAGGACAATGTCAACACGCTCGTCATCCGCTCGTCATCGCGAAGTAAGGGCGACGCGTCACGACATCGGCAAGAAGGAAGCGACATCATGGAAGACGATCAGACGAAGCCGCGCCGCCCCGGCCGGCGCGGTTTTCTGAAGGCAGGCGCGGCGGCGGGTTTCGCGTCGACGGCGGGCATCGCGCACGCGACGCTGACATGCACGCCGGCCGACGACATGCAGCGGCAGACCGAGCCGGTCTACTACGGTATGCACCAGGCGGGCATCGTGACGCCGCAGCAGAGCCATACCTACATGGCGGCCTTCGATGTGAAGACCGACAGCCGCGACGAACTCGTGGCGCTGCTGCGCGCGTGGACACAGGCCGCCGCCCGCATGACTCGTGGCGACACCGCCGCCGCGCTCACCACGCCCGATAACCAGTCCGCGCCCGATTCTGCCGATATGCTCGGCCTCGGCGTATCGGCTATGTGCCGCAGGAAGGCGCGCTGTTTCCGCATCTGTCGGTGGCAGAAAACATCGTGTTCGGCATGCCGCGCGGGCAGCGGCGCGCGCATCACCGGGTGGCGGAGTTGATCGGAGTTGATGGAACTGGTCGGCCTGCCGCCGGACTACGCGCAGCGCGCTCCGCAGTAACTCTCGGGCGGCCAGCAGCAGTGTGTCGCGCTGGCCCGCGCGCTTGCGCCGTCGCCGCGTCTGGTGTTGCTCGACGAGCCCTTTTCTTCGCTGGATGCCGCCTTGCGCGTCGAAACGCGTCAGGCGGTGGCGCGCGCTGGCGCAGACGAACACGACGGCCGTGCTCGTCACGCACGATCAGGTCGAGACGCTTTCGCTCGGCCAGCGAATCGGGGTGTTATGGAACGCCAGGCTGGTGCAGAGCGCCTCGGCGCCGGCCATCTACCGACGGCCGGCCACGCGCGAACTGGCGGAATTCATCGGCGATGCGGTGCTGCTGCGCGGCGCCTCGGAAGGCGATTTCGCGCTGTACGCGCTCGGCAGACTGCGGCTCTTCGGCGCCATCGAGCGCGGCGCGGTCGATGGCGCCGAACAGATTCGGCTCGCGCCTGCGGCATCGCATGGATGCGGGCAAGCACGCGTGACCGGTGTCGCCTTCAACGGCCGCGATGCGCTCGTCGAACTCGCGCTCACGCATGCAAACGGCACGACGACGATCACCGCATGCGTGCACGGACACGCCGCGCCGCGCATCGGCGAATGCGTGAACGTGTCCGTCGAAGGCGACGTAATGGCTTACGCGGCGAACGCCGCGCAAGTCGTCGATGCCCCATTGATAGAGTTGAGCGTCAGCATCGCCGAACGGCCCGGTGCCCAGGTTGCGTAGATCGGATACGCGGTCGAGAAGTACTTGCGGTCGAAGATGTTGTTCACGTTCAACTGCAGGTCCACGTTCTTCGATACGCGATAGGTCGCCATCGCGTCGAAGCGCTCATAACCCGGCGTCCACCTGCGCACCGTCGACGTGACCGATGCATACGTCTTGCTCGCGACCGCCACGCCCGCGCCGACCGTCAGCTTCGGCATCACGTCATAAAAGGAGCACAGCGTGACGTTATGCTTGGGCACCGTCACCATCGGCAGACCGGATGACGCGGCGCTGACCGCGCCCGCATCGACGGTGATTGCATCGAGATACTAATAGCCGCCGAAGATGCTCCACTTGCCGGTGATATTGCCCGCCGTGCCCACTTTCACGCCGCGCACGCGCTGATGCTCCGCGTTGATGGTACCGCCGAGCCCGTCGCTCACGCGCGCGTTGGTCTTGTCGGTCTGGAACAGCGCGAGATTCATCGACAGCCGTTCCATCACGTCCCACTTCGCGCCGACTTCGATATTGCGGCTGCGCTCCGGCGACAGGTCCTGATTGGTCATCGTGATCTGATCCGTGCCGCCGCCGATGCCGGAATTCGCGCCCGGCGGATTCGCCGACGTGCCGTACGACGTGTAGAGGCTCAACGAAGGAACCGGCTTGTAGACGAGACCGACCTGATAGTACTACTGTGTCGTAAAGTTCATGGCATTATAGGAGCTTCTTCATCCTTTGCATAAGTGTATAGACCGGAGAGATGGGTAACACCTATCCCAGGCCATGATCGACTCCGGA
>LFJI01000283.1 GCA_001235855.1 Candidatus Burkholderia brachyanthoides | reverse complement strand
TGGGCACGAGTTCCTCGGAGCGTGACTATCTCGAGTTCGTGCTGGGCGGGTGTCGACAGTCTGAATGCCGTTCAGTGTTAACTGAACGGCATTACGGCCTTCGGGCCGGTTTTTTGCGTCTGCAAATAGACGGAGCGCGCAGCAGCGCGTCAATCGCGCTCGAACAGCGCAATCGATTCGACGTGCGATGTATGCGGGAACATGTTCACCACACCCGCGCCCTTTATCCGGTAACCCGCCTCGTGCACCAGCAGGCCCGCGTCGCGCGCGAGCGTCGCCGGATTGCACGACACGTAGACGATGCGCTTCGGCAACAGCGCCGCATCGCCTGCCTGCGCGAGGTCCGCGAGCGCTTTCGACACCGCGAACGCGCCTTCGCGCGGCGGATCGATCAGGAACTTGTCGAAGACGCCCAGCGCGCGCATGTCGTCGGCGGTGACTTTGAAGAGATTGCGGGACGCGAACGACGTGTGGCCATCGACGCCATTCGCCTTCGCGTTTTCCAGCGCGCGCGTCGTCAGCGTCTCGCTGCCTTCGATGCCGACCACTTCGCGCGAACGGCGCGCCAGCGGCAGCGTGAAATTGCCGATGCCGCAGAACAGATCGAGCACGCAGTCGCCCGGCAGCGGCGCGAGCAGCGACAAGGCACGCGCCACCAGCACGCGGTTGATCTGGTGGTTGACCTGAGTGAAATCGGTCGGCTTGAACGGCATGCGAATATCGAATTCGGGCAGCGTGTACGCCAGATCCCGATCAAGCGGATAGAACGGATAGACCGTGTCCGGACCCTTCGGCTGCAGCCAGAACTGCACGTTGCGCTCGTCGGCGAAGGTGCGCAACAGCGCTTCGTCGGCGTCGTTCAGCGGTTCGAGGATACGCAGCACCAGCGCCGTGACGTCCGCGCCGACGGCCAGTTCGATCTGCGGCATGCGATCGCGAATCGACAGGCCCGCCACCAGATGACGCAGCGGCACCAGCATCGCCGAGACATGCGGCGGCAGCACTTTGCAACTCGTCATGTCGGCGACATAGTTGCTCTTGCGCTCGTGGAAGCCGACCAGCACGCCGCCCTTCTTTTCCACGTGCCGCACCGTCAGGCGCGCACGATAGCGATAGCCCCACGACGGCCCGTGAATCGGGCGAAACATCGTTTCGGCGCGCAATTTCGACAGATGCTGAAGATTGTCCTCGAGCACGCGCTGCTTCACCGCGATCTGCGCGCGCACGTCAAGATGCTGCATCGAACAGCCGCCGCAGGTGCCGAAGAACGTGCACTTCGGCGTGGTGCGGATGACGGCTTCGCGCAATACCCTGACCACCTGCGCCTGCTCGAAACTCGGTTTGCGTCGGTAGCTCGAATAGCTCACCCGTTCGCCCGGCAGCGCGCCTTCGACGAAGATCACCTTGCCCGGCTCGCCGTCCTCGTTGAGCGTGTGGCCAACGCCGCGCGCTTCCATGTCGAGCGACACGATATCGATCTCGGGCGTGACGGAGCGGGCCGGCGCGGCGCGGCGGCGTGGGGAATTTTTTCGAGCGGTGTCAGACACCTGTGTACTTCCTGACTGACGGGATGGCAAAGGCAAGATTGTAGACGAACTTCACCGCCGCGCCGGGACTATCGTCCGAACGCGGCCAGATATTCGGCCCAGTGCGGGGACGCTTCCTGCGCAAGCGCGTTCTTCACGAAGTTGATTTCGTCCGCGTACTCGTCGAGCGTGAAACCGCCGCGCATCATCTGGAAACGGCAGTACATCAGGTACGTGTTGACGACGTCGGTCTCGCAATAGTTGCGGATTTCGTCGATCTGACCGTCGCAGTACGCGTCCCATACCCGCCCGCCGTCCATGCCGAGCTTGCCGGGAAAGCCACACAGCTTGGCGAGCGCATCGAGCGGCGCGTTGGCGCGCGCCTGATACATCGCGAGCACGTCCATCAGGTCGGTGTGGCGCGCGTGATAGCGGTTGAGATAGTTGTTGAATTTGAACTCGTGATCGTCCTGCCCCTGATCCCAGTAACGCGGCGCGGCGATACCGTGCACCAGCGCGCGGTAGTGCAACACCGGCAGATCGAATCCGCCGCCGTTCCATGACACCAATTGCGGCGTGTATTTTTCGATCACGCGATAAAAGGACTGAATCAGCGCTACCTCGCCGTCGGCGGGCGTGCCAAGCGAGCGCACGCGAAAACCGTTGCTGTCGCGAAACACACAGGAAATGGCCGCCACGCGCTGCAGATGATGCGGCAAGAAATCGTTGCCCACGCGCTCGCGGCGCGCTTCGAACGCATGTTCGGCGACTTCGCGGCCGGAGAGATCGGCGGGCAAATCTTCGAGACGGCGAATGCCGTCGACATCGGGGATCGTCTCGATGTCGAATACGAGAATCGGAGTCATTGAATCAGAAAACGTGACGCCCGGAGGCGTCGTTCAGAACATGTCAGAGCACGGCGTCCTTGCGCACGCCGTTGGAGGCGAAGAAGCGCTTGAGCCGCACCAGCGCCTCCTGCTGGATCTGGCGCACGCGTTCGCGCGTGAGGCCCATTTCATCGGCGAGTTCTTCAAGCGTGGCCGGTTCGATATGTTTGAGCCCGAAGCGGCGCTCGATCACATGGCGATGCTTGTCGGATAAACGCGACAGCCACAGGCGCGTGAGCGATTCGAGTTCGCGGTGTTGCACTTCCGCATCGGGCGACTGGCTCTGGTCGTCCGACAGCAGATCGAGCAGGCTGCTGCCCGGATCGAGATCGAGCGGCGCGTCCAGCGACGCCGTGTGCTCGTTGAGCCCGAGGATGTCGGTGACTTCCTCGGGCATCTTGCCGGTGAGATAGGCGATATCATCGACGCTCGCATCGTGGCGCTCGGGCGCGACGGCATCGGCCGAATTGGCGGAATTCTTCTCCAGATGACGCTTGGCGCGCAGCACCTGATTCAGCTCGCGGATGACGTGCACCGGCAGGCGCACCGTACGCGCCTGATTCATGATCGCGCGCTCGATGCTCTGGCGAATCCACCAAGTGGCATAGGTCGAAAAGCGGAAACCGCGCGTCGGGTCGAATTTCTCGATGGCGTGCATCAGGCCGAGATTGCCTTCCTCGATCAGGTCGAGCAAGGGCACGCCACGGTTGAGATAACCCTTCGCGATGCTAACCACGAGCCGCAGATTGCGTTCGATCATCACCTGCCGCGCGTCGAATTCGCCTGCCTTCGCCAGACGCGAATAGCGCTGCTCCTCCTCGACGGTGAGCAGCGGCTTCACGCTGATGCGGTTCAGGTAATGCTGGATGGTGTCAGCCGTGAGCTCGGCCTGGAGCATGGAGCGGAAGTCGTCGACATCCGGGGCGGAATCGTTTGCGCTGGCACCCGATTCTTCGCCGCCTTTCTTGCCGCGACTTTCCTCTTCCTCCTCGCCCTCGAACTCGATATGCTCGACGTCTTCGTCACGGGCGGAAGCGCCGTCGTCCGCCGACACTTGCAACGGTCGGCTGCTGGTCTCGGTCTCGGCTTGCGGCAGGCGGCGTTTCGTTTTCGGCATGATGGTTTCGCTTTATTGCAGCGCGCGCTTTATTGCGGCGGCAAATACTTCAGTGGGTCAACAGGTTTACCCTGCCGGCGAACTTCGAAATGCAACATCACGCGGTCCGAATCGCTGTTGCCCATCTCAGCGATCTTCTGCCCTTTGGTTACCGCGTCCCCTTCTTTTACCATCAAAGTGCGATTGTGTGCGTACGCCGTGAGAAAAGTTGCGTCGTGCTTGATGATAATGAGATTATCGTAGCCACGCAGCCCATTTCCGGAGTAAACCACCCGCCCATCGGCCGATGCGATAACCGGATCGCCCGCCGCGCCGCCGATGTTCAAGCCCTTGTTCTTCGCGTCGTCGAACGTGCCGAAAATCGGTCCGCGCGCCGGCCAGATGAACGCCGGCTGAGCTGCCGCGCCGTTATCTGCGCCCGGTGTCGCCGGAAGGTTCGGCGCTGTGCCCGATGCCATCATGCCGGCCGCACCACCCGCCGCCGCGCCCATGCCCGAGTTCGGACCGTAATACGGCGGCTGTCCCGTGGCGCCCGTCGTCACACCGGGCTGCGCGTAGGCATTGCTTGCGCCGTTGAGCGGCTGCGCCTGCACCGCGCCGCCGGTGATCGGAGCCGTCGCCACGCCCGGCGTCGCCGCCGCCAGATTGGCGCCCGGCGGTGCGACGCGCATCAGTTGGCCGACTTCGATCTGGTTCGGATTGGTCGGGTTGTTCCACGTTGCGATGTCGTGATAATTCTGACCGTTTTCCAGGGCGATCCGATATAGGGTGTCGCCTGGCTTCACGCGCACATAACCCGGCGGCGGACCGTTGTCCGGCGTCTGCGCCGCCGTCGTGCCGAGGGCCGCGCCCGTCCGGTCGACGACCGGCGCCTGATTGAGACGCGAGGAACAGGCCGCCAGCACGGACAGCGCGAGGATACAAACGCCGCGTTGCGACGCCGTCAGGCCAACGTCCGCACTCCGTTCTCGCATAGCACGCAAGATACTCATCGGTGTCAAATCACTCCGGATTTTAAAAGGCCAGTTCAAAAAGAGCCCGAAAGGACTGTTTTACTTTCCCGCGAAACGATTAACCTTGGATGCCTGAACAACGGATCAAGGAAT
>LFJI01000282.1 GCA_001235855.1 Candidatus Burkholderia brachyanthoides | reverse complement strand
GGCGGGTGTCGGCGTCTTGAGCATGATGCTCATTTAACGGATAAAGCCCTGGGGGGGAAGACGGGGCTTTGTCAGCAGACTGACGGGCCGTTTCGACGGCCCGTTTTCTATTCCTCTTCCGCCTAATCGCGCCTGCCGAGCAGCAGTGCGCGTTCGTAGAGCGCATTGCGCGGCGCGCCGGTCAAGGTCGCCGCGATGCGCGCCGCGCTCTTCACCGACAACTCTTCAAGCAGCGTGGTCAGCAGCGCATCGTGCGCGTCGTCGGCTGCATCGATTTCCGGTGCGCCCTGCACGACCAGCACGAATTCGCCGCACTGACGGTTCGCATCCGCTTCGAGCCAACTAGGTCCTTCGGCCAGGGTGCATCGATGCAGACTCTCATGTAACTTCGTCAACTCCCGAGCGATCAGCAATTGCCGCTCGCCGCCGAACGCTGCTGCGAGCGCGCGTGTGGTTTCGACGATGCGATGTGGCGCTTCGTAGAACACCAGCGCCTGCGGATGCGTTGCGAGCGTGCGCAGTTGCGTTGCGCGTTGCTTCGCCTTGGTCGGCAGGAAACCGATGAACGTGAAGGTGCCGACGAACGCGCCCGCCGCGCTCAGCGCCGTGGTGAGCGCACTTGCGCCCGGTAGCGGAATGACAGGAAGGCCGGCGTCGCGCACGGCATCGACGAGATGCGCGCCGGGATCGGAGATGCCAGGCGTGCCCGCATCCGACACGCACGCGATGCGCTCGCCTTCGCGCAGATGCGCGATCACGCGTTCCGCCGCGCTGCGCTCGTTGTGCTCGTGCACGGCGATCGAAGGCTTCGAGATGCCGTAGCGCGACAGCAGTCGCGCGGTATTGCGCGTGTCCTCGGCGGCGATGCGATCGACGAGTCCGAGCACATGCAGTGCGCGCACGGTGATGTCCGCCGCGTTGCCGATGGGCGTCGCGACGACATAGAGCGCGCCCGCCGGATACTGCTGTCCTTCGGCCAATTCGGAGATCTGAAGCATGAGCGCGAACACGATGTGTACGATAGGAAAGGACGTCATTGTGCCACGCGATGTCTTCACAACTTTTGCGGGAGCACCATGGCCAAAACGATCGGCGATGCCTTCGAGACGCGCGCTCTCGACTTATCTGCAACGGCAGCGCATGCGGCTGGTCGCGCGCAACGTGCGTTGTCGCGACGGTGAGATCGATCTGGTGATGCGCGACGAACGCGGTGTGCTCGTATTCGTCGAGGCGCGCGCGCAAGCAGGCGCTTTGCCGATGCGGCGGCGAGTATCGGTTTCACCAAGCGCATGCGGATCGTGCGAGCGGCGCAGCACTATCTGATGACGTGGCGCGGCGCGTTGCCTGCGTGCCGCTTCGATGTGATCGCGTTTGATGCGGGCCGCATCCGCTGGATTCCCGATGCCTTTCGCATCGACGGAAGCTGATCGGATGCGTTGAACGGTTCAGCGCGCGACGCATGCGGTAAACTCGCTAAATTCAAAAGTAACCGCCGCGATGCGCGGCCGATCAAGCAGAGTCGATGTCAGTCGAACGCATTCAACAGCAATTCCGCGATAGCGCGGCGCTTACACAAGACGCGCTCGACACGCTGGCGGTCCCGATCGCGGCCGCCGTCGACACGCTTTTCGGGGTGCTCGCCAATGGCTCGAAGATTCTGGTCTGCGGCAACGGCGGTTCCGCTGCGGACGCGCAGCGTTTCGCGTCGCATCTGATCGGCCGCTTCGAGCGCGAACGTCCCGGCTTGCCTGCGATCGCACTGACCACGGATACGTCGATCTTGACGGCCATCGGCAACGAGTTCGCGTTCAAGCAGATCTTCTCGAATCAGGTTCGCGCGCTCGGCCATGCGGGCGATGTGCTGCTCGCGATCTGCACGTCCGGCAATTCGGTGAACGTGTTCGCAGCCATTCAGGAAGCGCACGAGCGCGAGATGATCGTGATCGCGCTGACGGGCAGCACGGGCGGCGCGATGTCCGACGTGCTCGCCGACACCGATATCCAGATTTGCGTGCCATCCGAACGGACGGCGCGAATCCAGGAAGTCCATCTGCTGACCATTCACTGTCTGTGCGACGGCATCGATGCGATGCTGCTCGGCGAAGACTGAATCCAAGGAGAAACGGAGTTGATGAACAAGACACGCGTCAAGGCGACGCTGGCCAATGCCACGATCGTGGTGAGCATGTTGTCGGGCGTAGCCTTGACGTTGCAGGGATGTGCGCTGGCGGTTGTCGGCGTGGTCGGCGCAGGCACGCTGGCCGCGACCGACCGCCGCACGCTCGGCGCGCAGACCGAGGACCGCGAGATTCAGGTGAAGGCGAGTTCGCGCATTGGCGAAAATCTGCCGGATACCGCGCACATCGACGTGACCGTGTTCAATCGCCGCGTGCTGCTGACCGGCGAAGTTCCTGACGATGCGTCGAAGCAGAAGGCCGAAGCCGTAGTGCGCGGCATCAACAACGTGGGCAGCATCGTCAACGAACTGGCGATTCAGGGCGTGAGCTCGTTCTCGTCGCGCGCCAATGACTCCTATCTCGAAGGCCGCGTGAAGACCGCGATGGTCGGCGAAGCGAATCTGCGCGCGAACTACTACAAGGTGGTGTGCGAGCGCGGCATCGTTTATCTGATGGGGCTCGTCACGCAGGACGAAGGCGCGCACGGCGCGGATGTCGGCGCGCAGACGCCGGGTGTCGAGCAGGTCGTGAAGGTGTTCCAGTACATCAAGCCGGAGGAGGCGATGGCGCTGGAAGCCGCGGCCGCGGCTTCGTCCGATGCGAGCGCAGTGTCCGCCGCGAGCGCGCCCGCTTCGACCGAGCAGACCGTCGGCACGGTGCCGGATTCGTCGGTGACCTCGCGTCCGCTGGACAAGCAGGCGCCCGCGCCAGTGAAGGACTCGAATGTGCATTCGGGCAATCCCAATCCTGCTTCTACGGCCGAATGATGAAGGCGCGCGTGATGTTGAGCGCGGCGGCGTTGGCCGTCGCATCTTTTGGCGTGTTGGCCGCGGAGCCGCCGGTGTCGGCAGCGAACGCGATGGCGATTGCGCGCAGCAACGCGTGCATGGGTTACCACGCGATCGACCGCGAGCTAGTGGGACCGTCGTTCCAGCAGGTCACCGAAAAGTACAAGGGCGATGCGCAAGCGCCCACGAAACTCGCGGCGAAGGTGAAAAACGGCGGTTCGGGCGTGTGGGGATCGATTCCGATGCCCTCGCATCCTTCCATGAACGATACGGATATCAAAACCGTCGTCGCGTGGGTGCTGGCGGGCGCGCCGCAGAAGTGATGCGGTGCATGTAGTGCTCGGAAGGCTTGCTGGAACGATGACGATGCGGGCCTGTGGTACGCTTTTGCCTCGTTAGGGGGTAGCTCATCTGGGAGAGCGTCGCGTCGCAATGCGAAGGTCGGGAGTTCGACCTCCTCCTCTCAACCAATAGAATCAAGGGCTTAGCTGATGGCTAGGCCCTTTTTCTTTGCTTTTTCTTTGGTAGATTCGATTTATTGCGCCAATTTTGCGCCACTCGGGCTGTCGAAGCCTTGGACGCAACACTTGAGGAGCAGTGAATGGCATCTATCACCCGTCGAGGCGATCTTCAGTGGCAGGCCCGTGTTCGCCGCAAGGGCTATCCGGTACAGATCAAGAAGTTCAACACGCGATGAAGCAGAGGCTTGGGCTCGACTGATCGAGTCGGAGATCAATCGCGGCGTCTTCGTCAGCCGGGCCGAAGCTGAATCGACCACGCTTGCGGAAGCGCTTGATCGATACGATCGCGAAATCGCCGCCTCCAAGAACCAAGAGGGGCTACGTGCAGGAAGCTGTCTCTGCTGCGCATTTGGAAGATGGAAGAGTACGGTCTGGAAGAGTACGGTCATCGCGTCCAGACCAATGATTTCGGTGCGAAGTGCGGACATCGCCAAACTGAAGGACGATTGGTTGAAACAGACCAATCCTCCACTGAAGCCAGTCAGCGTGGTGCGGCGCCTCGCTGTCCTCTCCCATGTCTTCAGAAAGAATGGGGCATGGAAAGTCTGCTCAATCCCCTCGAGCTGGTACGCAAGCCACCCGCCAACAATGCACGCACCCGCCGGATCGCTGCTGCCGAAAACCGACACGGAATCTGCTCGTCAAACGGAAGCCGGGGAGTTGGAGCGTGTCGTGGCGGCAAGTGGTTCGGACTTGCTGCCTGCCATTATTTGGCCCGCCGTCGAAACGGCTATGCGACGCGGGGAAATCGTCGATCTCCAGCGGGAGTACGTTGACCTACGCCGACGGGTCGCACACCTCCCGGAAACCAAGAACGGGAGTTCTAGAGACGTTCCCTTGTCGACACGTGCCGTCGAAAGTGCTCAAGGAGCAACGAAAAGCTGCCAAGACGCGTAGCGATGACGATAGGGTCTTTTCAATTCGTAGTGGTGCGGTGACACGGGCGTTCAAACGTGCTGTTGAACGTGTATGGGCTATCTACGTAACAGAAAGAATGCAAAGATGCTGGGAAGGTGTCCAGCAAATCCTATCTGGAGGATCTCCGGTTCCATGAACTTCGCCATGAAGCAACTTCTCGCCTAGTCCTAGTATTACTATGTCACAAAATATTTGAGGTAGCACAGCAGCAATATGGACATCTGTTTAATCTCCCGGAGATGTGTGGTGCAGCAATTTGCC
>LFJI01000281.1 GCA_001235855.1 Candidatus Burkholderia brachyanthoides | reverse complement strand
TGAACGACGGCTCGCTTGAATCGCGCGCTGTGCCTGCTCATGACCCCTCCCCCAATCGTTGGATGCGCGTCCAACGATTGGGGGGAGGGGCAGTTTCATGTCCGTGGCTTCATTTCGTGCGCTTCAGAAAAACTGAACTGTGAGCGCGAATGCATGCCGAACCAGCAGCATTCCTAGGGGAGCGGCGACGTCAAAGTGCGTTCAGGTTCGGATTCATTCGCGAAGAATACGTTATGTGGTTCCTGCGTGTAAACTATGCGCGCCTATGCGCGCGGATTTTTTTTTGTCCACATGCATGACCGATGCAACATCGGTAAGCTCAGACCGGATGCGCGGTCTGCGGCGCTGGTGAACGAATCGGCATAGAACTCGTCCTCCGGCAGCCGATGATGCTGCGTGAAATCTCGCTGAGCGGATTCCACCATGAGCGGCGCGCCGCACGCATACACCTGATATCTGCTCAAGTCTGGCAGATCATCGATAACAGCGCGATGAACGAAGCCCGTGCGGCCCGTCCACGCATCGGCCGCGTCGGGTTCGGAGAGCACCGGCACGAACTTGAAGTTCGGCACTTCGCGCGCCCACTGCTCGGCCAGATCCGTCATGTAGAGATCGCGCTTGCGGCGGCCGCCCCAATAGAGCGTCATCGGGCGGTTGAGGTTCTTGAATACCGCATGCTCGATGATTGCCTTGATCGGCGCGAAGCCGGTGCCCGACGCGAGCAGGATGATGGGTTTGTCGGAATCTTCGCGCAAGAAGAAGGTGCCGAGCGGGCCCTCGAAGCGCAGGATGTCGCGTTCCTTTATGGTGTTGAAGACGTGATCGGTGAAGGCGCCGCCCGGCATGTGACGGATGTGCAGTTCGACCGGGCCTTCGTGATGCGGCGGGCTCGCCATCGAATAGCTGCGGCGCTTGTCGTCCTTCAGGATGAATTCGATGTACTGCCCGGCGAGATACTGCAGCCGCTCGTTGGCGGGCAGTTGCAGCTTCAGTTCGATGACGTCGTCGGCGCAACGCGCAAGCGCGTTCACACGGCACGGCAGCTGCTTCACCTGCACGTTGCCGACGCCCGCGACCTCGCGAATGTCGATGGTGAGATCGGACTGCGCGGCCACGCAGCAGAAGAGCGCCATCCCGCAGGTTTTTTCGTCGTTGGACAAGGCCGAAGACGAATGCGGCGCCTGCTCGATTTCGCCCTCGACGACGGTGCCCTTGCACGAGCCGCACGCGCCGTTCTTGCAGCCGTACGGCAGGCTGATGCCCTGGCGCACCGCCGCAGTCAGAACTGGTTCGTTGGGTTCCACTTGAAACTGCCGGCCGCTTTGCCGGAGCGTAACATTGAAAGCCATAGTTCGATTTCTTCTTGCAATGTGTGAAGTTATCTCGGGTCGCCTCGAGCGACGCCATACGCATGCTACGCGCGACGGATGGAATGCCCGGATGATCGCTACCCGAACCCTGCGCCGCGCGCGTGTACTGATCGTCGGATGCGGCGATGTCGGCATGCGCGCGCTGCCGCTCGTGCAATCGCGTGCCGCGAAACCGCGCGTGATCGCGCTCACGCATCATCCCGAGCGCGCCGACGAACTGCGGACCGCCGGCGCACTGCCGATTCTCGGCGACCTCGATGCGCGCGTCAGTTTGCGACGTCTGGCTGGCATTGCGCGGACCGTTGTGCATCTCGCGCCGCCGCCGCGCGACGGACTGGCCGACACGCGCACGCGCGCGCTACTCGCCACTTTGCGCGTGCCGCGCCGTTCGATTGCCCGGCCGGCGGAAGCGCCCGTAATGCGGCAACGCCGCGCACGCGGTTATATGCGAGCCGCCGATCTGCCCGTGCGCCACGCGTTGCGTTTTGCATCGCGCGTGCCGTTGCACCGGCCCGGACAGCGTCCGGGCGCGTTCGCCGGAACGGCTTTCATTGTACCCGACGGGCCTTTCTCGACGAGTCTGCGTCCGGAAAGCTTTCGCCCTGGATTGCGCTTCGTCTACGCCAGCACGACGGGCGTCTATGGCGATTGCGGCGGCGCGCTGGTCGACGAGACGCGTCCCGTGCAGCCCGAAAACGAGCGCGCGCGGCGGCGCGTGTCGGCGGAGACGCAATTGCGCGCAACGGGTGCGGCGAGCGGCTGGCGCGTATCGATTGTGCGGATTCCGGGGATCTACGCGGGCGATCGTCTGCCGCTCGCGCGCATCGACAAGCAGATGCCCGCGCTCACGGCGAGCGACGATGTCTACACGAATCACATCCACGCGGGCGATCTCGCGGCGATCCTGCTGCGCGCGCTCGCGCGAGGCAAGCCGCAACGCGTGTTCAATGCATCGGACGACACCGATTTGCGCATGGGCGATTATTTCGACCGCATTGCCGATCATTACGCCCGGCCGCGCGTGCCTCGCATCTCGCGCGAGGACGCGGAGCGGCTGCTCGAACCGGTGACGCTCTCATTCATGCGCGAATCGCGCCGCATCGACAACACGCGTCTGAAGCGCGAATTGCGCTATGCGCTGCGCTATCCGAGCGTGGATGATTTTCTGCAACGCGAAGGCTGAAGGCCCCGGTGTCAGATCAGCGCGGGAATGGCCTCGAGTAGCACGAAGCACAGCAATGTGCCGATTAGATTCGGCGAATATTTGTGGCGGATATGCATCGATACCGCCAACACCCCGATGAGCACGGCAGACAGCACGACGAACGCGATCAGTGCGACAGTCATGTGGGAGACCATGATGCCCTCCTGCTTTTTTGATTGTGATTATCAGTATCCGTAAGACCAGTATATGAGGACGTCAGTCGGAAGACATGCTGCGTTGCAACGCCGTCAGTTAAGGACTTACACCGATTTGCAGGAACAGTAAGCGTGCTCGCCGTTTAGCCGTGTGCCTTGATGAATGCCAGCGCGTTGGCGACCGACCGGCGAAGTGTCGCGCAGATTCGGGTTGAAGGCTTCGATCAGGCTGTCGTGGCCGAGACCGGGATAGCGTTTCAGTTCCACGGTGTCGCCTTTCGCGCGCAGGGCGTCGGCGCAGGGCGTGCTGTTGGACGGATCGACGTCCTTGTCGGCGGTGCCGACCGCGATCAGCATGGGCGCGTTGCTGGTGACGAAATCGATCGGCATGGCCTGCGGGCGCAGCGCGGCGGGGAAAATTTCGTCGATGTGCGGGTTGGTGGTGAACTGCGAGTAGGAGCCGGACAGGCCGATCATCCCGCGCAACGACTCTTTCGACAGGCCATCCGCCTGCAGAAACTTGGGCGCGGTGGCGACCATCGCCACGATGTGCGTACCCACTGAGTGTCCCATGACGACGATCCGCGCCGGATCGCCGCCGTATTCGCGGATATAATCGGTGCGTCCAGCGCACGGCGGCGTCCTCGACGAAGCCTGGGAAAACCGCTTGCAGATACACGCGGTAATCCGGCGCGACGGTCACGATGTCGTGCCCGGCCAGCGTCTGCGAGATGGGCCGAGCGACGCGGCGCCCGCCGCCCTGCCAGCCGCCGCCGTAGAGATACACGACGACCGTGCGTGCGGCGGCGGTGTTGCCATCGAGCGCGTAGACGTTCAGCTTGAGCCGCGCATCGTCGCCGAAGGAAAATGCTTTCTGCGCGCAAGTCCTTGCGCTGCGCCCACACACGCAGCACGCCTGACGCAGCACGCCTGCGGCCAGTCCCGCGAGCATGACGCTCCGTCTCGTCTAAATCTGCATGATTTCCCCGTTGTTCCGATGTCGTGCATCGATGTGTGCATCAGCGTGGATGCGCCGAAGAAGCGCTCATTTCCGCCGCAGAAGGGCAAGATCGGCCTCGTCGAGCCAGCGCCACGCGCCTTTGGCAAGTGTGTCAAGCAAAGCATAACCGCCGATGCACTCGCAATGCAGTTTCTCGACCCGGTTGCCCGCCGCCGCGACCATGCGCTTGACCTGATGGTATTTGCCCTCGAGCACGCTCAGTTCGAGCAGACAATCATCGCGCCGTTCGGCCGCGAGGGCGCTCGGCGCGGTCTCGCCGTGCAGCAGCACGCCGTCGCGCAGTTTCGCGAGCTTGGGTGTCGTCGAGCGGATGCTTGAGCGTCGCCAGATACACCTTCGGCACCTTGCGCTTGGGCGAGGTGAAGGCATGCACGAAAGGAAAGCGCCATCGTCGGAGAGCAGCAACAGGCCGGTCGTGTCCTGATCGAGCCGCCCGACCGATTGCACGCCGCACTCGGCGAATTGCGGCGGCGGCAGATGAAACACGCTCAGATGATGCTGCGGATCGCGAGAGTGCTCGTAGCCCATAGGTTTGTTGAGCGCGATATACGCCTTCTCGCGATAAGGCCAGAGCTGGCCGTCCACTTCGAAATTGAGGGGCGCGGCGAGCGGGACGTCGGTGTCCGGATCGTCCCGCACGATGCCGCCCAAGCGCACGCGGCCTTCGGCGACGATGCCGCGGCACTGGCGGCGCGACCCGAAGTCTTGGGAGAAGAGGAGGGTTTCGAGGTCCATCGGATGAGCGGTGTGTGAAGCGCGCATTTTAGCAAGGCGCGCTCGTTACACTCGTCACGCCCACGACCCTGCGGCGACGTCCACCGCGATCGGGATAGGGACAGGCCTCGCGGCCCGCCCCCTCCCACACCACCGTGCGTACGGGTCCGTCGTACACGGTGGTTCGGATCGGTTGCCCGGCTATATGCGTAACGATGGAAGGCCG
>LFJI01000280.1 GCA_001235855.1 Candidatus Burkholderia brachyanthoides | reverse complement strand
ACTTCGGACGAACCATTCGTCCGAAGTGTTACCCATGTCTCCGGTCTATACACCGAAGCACAGGCCACCGCCAACAAGAAGAAGGCGGAAGCGCAAACGGACGCCGCCAAGGAGCAGGCATCCGCGAACGAGGACAAAACATCGGCGCAAGCCGACGCCGATAAGAAAGCCGCAAAAGTAGCGCAGGCGGCCACGCCGGAGCAAACATCCGGCGCACGCGGCGACGCCGCCAAGACACAGGCCAAGGCCGACAAGAAGAAAAGCAGAAAGCAGGACGCAGCGAAAGATGCCGACGTGGCGCAAGCGAAAGCCGACAAACAAAAGGTCGAGGCGCAAAGCGACGCAAACAAGGCGGCCGCCGATGCAAAGGTGAGCGCGGCGAAGCAGTAAAGGAGGTTGTTAGTACTGCATCGCGTACCGGGTCGTCGTCGTAAAAAACCGGTGCGTTTTATTCGGGCGAGCCTGCGTGCTCGCCTTATCTCTACGTAAGCGCACGTCGGCGCGTTTCGAACGCCATTTCATCGCCCGCTTCAAAAAATTTTCAGCGGCGTGCCCGCTTTTTGCTACCTACCTGTCACTCGGCATCTGCAATCCGATCATTGCGGATTTTTGCGTGAACTTAATCGGTTGCGCACGAGTCCCTTAATCCTCAGATGTCTTCAACCGGTCATGTTGATCGGCCACGCTAACCATGCTCGTGGCTCAGTGTCTTTTTAATTGAGCCTGTCACGACCACGACTCACGAGCGGCGGCACGAATCGACAAGCCGCTCACGTTATTGCATCCGACGCATCGCACGCCGTACCGCCGCTGATCGCGGCGCACGATAAAAACGCAGCATTGATGGAGACGTCATGACTCAACCTGCCCTGTCGCCCCGCTTTCCCAATGCCTTCGCCGAGGCCGTCAACGCCGGTCTCTCCAAGCAACCGCAAAAAGAGCTGCCCTCGATGTATCTGTATGACGAAGTGGGCTCGGCGCTGTTCGAAGTGATCACCGCGCTGCCCGAATACGGCGTTACGCGTGCCGAAGAACGCGTGCTCAAGGCGCATGCAGCCGATATCGTCGCCGCCATGCCGGGCAACGTGACCATCGCAGAACTCGGCAGCGGAAGCGGTCGCAAGACGCACCGCATTCTCGAAGCGCTGTCCAGAAAGCAGCCCACCGCTTACCACCCGATTGAAATTTCGCACACCGCCTTGCAGTTGTGCTGCCGCGAACTGGGCGATATCGAGCGTTTGTCGATCGTCGGACATGAGCGCGACTATCTCGCGGGACTCGCGGAAGTCGATGCCAAGCGCAAGGAAGGCGAACGTCTGCTCGTGCTGTTCTTAGGCAGCACCATCGGCAATTTCGCGCGGCTTGCGGCCACGAAGTTCTTGCGCTCGATTCGCGGCATGTTCAAGCTCGGCGATGGCCTGCTGCTTGGCACCGACCTCATCAAGCCGCTGCCGATGCTGGTCGCCGCCTACGACGATCCCATCGGGGTGACCGCCGCGTTCAATCTGAATCTGCTGGCGCGCATCAATCGCGAACTGGGCGGCGATTTCCCCATCGACGCATTCGAGCATGTCGCGCACTTCAATCCGGATGCGCGCAGCATCGAAATGCACTTGCGCGCCAAACGCGCCGTCACGGTGCCCGTGCGCGGCGCGGATCTGCGCGCGGAATTCCGCGAAGGCGAGACGATCTGGACGGAAAGCAGCCGTAAGTATTCGGCCGAGGAAGTTGCACTCATCGCGGGCGATGCGGGCTTCGAATGCACGCATCAATGGTGCGATGAAGAATGGCAGTTCGCGGAGAGTTTGCTGATCGCGCGTTGATCAGGACTCAGTGCTGCTCGAAGCGCTCGTAGCGCTTCTCGATATAACGCTCTTCGCTATGAAAGTCGGCAACGCGCGCCAGCGGCGGGCCACGTCGCAGCCATTCGAGCATCAGATCGACCTGATTCGCCGCACCCTGCACGACCGCTTCGACCGAGCCGTCGTCGAGATTGGCCACCCAGCCGCGCACGCTGAGCGCATGCGCCTTCCTGACCATATGATGCCGGAAGCCGACGCCCTGCACCACGCCTCTCACGCGCACATAGTAGGTTTCGATCTTCGTATCAAGATCCGGACCGGACATCGCGTATTCCCCTTCAATGAACGTTGATAGCCGCATTGTAGAACTCAACTGAGACGGAACGGCTGCGCCATGTCCGGGCGTTCGCCGGCACGCGCGGCAGCGTGACTTCGAACATGGTGCCCGCGCTCAGCGTGGAATGCACCTGCACGTCGCCGCCGTGCATCTGCGCGATCTCGCGCGTGATGTTGATGTACAACCCGAGCCCCAGTCCGCTCGATTTACTGAGGCGCCGCCCCAAGCAATACGGCGCGAAGATCGTCGGCAGCACATTGGCGGGAATCTCGCCCGCGTTCTGCACGGCGATGACGACATCGTCCGCGCGGCCTTCGAGCCGCACCTGAATGGCCGAGCCTTCGAGGCCGTGCTGCAACGCGTTGCCGATCAGATTCGAAAACACCTGCGACAGCAGATCGCCGTCGCCATGCAGTAGCGTGTCGCCTTGTGGCAGGATGAAGATGCGCCCCTTGTCGACCCGCGCCTCATACTCCTCGACGATGTTCTTCGCGAGCGTCATCAGATCGACGGCGCGCGGTTGCAGCACAACCCGACCGCCACGCAGACGCGCGAGGTTCAGCAACTGATCGACCATCCGCACCATGCGCATGCCGCTCGACTTGATGCGTCCGCCGATACTCGCGACGTTCTCGTCCTTCACGGAGCGTGACAGATATCCCGCCGATGTGATCACCGCCGAAAGCGGCGTGCGCAGATCGTGGCCGAGCACGGCCATCAGCATTTCGTTCGCATCGAGCAGTTGCTGCACGGTCGCGAGTTGCTGCTTCTGGCGCTCCATGTGAATGAACAGGTCGACCTTCGAATTGAGGATGCGCGAATCGAACGGCTTGTAGAGAAAGTCCACCGCCCGCTTCGTAGCCGCGAAACGTGCGGCTCGCGTCCTGCGCGGTCGCCGTCAGAAAGATGATCGGGACGTGCGCGGTGCGCGGGCTACCGCGCATCAGTTCAGCCAGATCGAAACCATCCATGCCCGGCATGCTAACATCAAAAATTGCGAGCGCGACCTCGTGCTTGAGGAGCAATTCGAGCGCGACCGGTCCCGATTCGGCTTGAGCACCGACAGATCCGGCCGCGCCAGCGATGCCTCGAGCGTGGTGATGTTATTGCGGATGTCGTCGACGATCAGCACGTGGATTGGTTGCGTCATCAAGTGACTCCTTGCCTGCCTTATTCGTTGCGGCAGATGCAGCGTGACATCCGCATCGCCATGTCGTCCAGCGTGAGAACGTCGTGTCGCGCGCATTCGCCGATGGCCGCGAGCGGCATTGCGGTCGCGTAGGCGCTATGCGGGTCCTGCACCCAGCATGCGCCGCCCGCATCGCAGATCGCGCGCGCCCCGCGTGCGCCGTCTTCGTTCGCGCCCGACAGCACGATGCCGAGCAAGCGTTCACCATACGCATGCTCGGCGGATTCGAACAGCACATCCAGGGACGACCGCGAGAAACGCACCGGTGGATCGACCGATAAGGCGATCGCGGGCGCCGCGTCCTCTTCGGTTTCGACCAGCATGTGATAACCCGGCGGCGCGAAGTACGCGGTGCCCGGTGCGATCGTGTCCTTGTCGAACGGCTCGACCACGTCGAGCACGCAACGCTCGGCGAACAGCGTGGGCAAGAGGCTCAGCTGACCGTGCCGCACATGCACAACGATCAGCACCGGTGGCGCGACATCGCGCCTGAGCGCAGGCAGCAGATGCGTCAAAGTCTCGACGCCGCCCGCCGACGCGCCGATCACGATTGCGCCGAAGTGCTCGAACTCGCGCGCCTGTTCGCGGTCCGGTTCGAATGGGACGTTCATCGCTATATCTTCTGGTAAAGCCGCTCGCGCGAATTGAAATCGACGAAGTGATCGGCGTGTTTCGAGAACCGCAGACTCTCCTTGCTGCCTAGTCCGAGAAAACCGCGCCGCACCAGCGAATCGCTGAAGAGGCCCAGCGCGCGATCCTGCAACGAGCGATCGAAATAGATCAGCACATTGCGGCACGGCACCAGATGCGCTTCTAGAAACACGCTGTCGGTGGCGAGACTGTGATCCGCGAACACCACGCGCGTTTTGAGCGTTTGCGAGAACTTGGCCGCGCCGTAAGCCGCGTGATAGTAATCGGACAGCGAGCGCTTGCCGTCTGCCGCCAGATAGTTCTGCCTGAAACTCTTCATGCGCTCCAGCGGATAGATGCCGTTTTCCGCCGCGCGCAAGGCCTGCGCGTTGATGTCGGTCGCATAGAACACGGTGCGCTCCGCGATGCCTTCCTCCACGAACAGCACCGCCAGCGACCACAACTCCTCGCCGCTGCTGCATCCCGCGACCCACACCTTGATCGAAGGATACGTCTGCAAAATCGGCACGACCTGCTCGCGGATGGCGCGAAAATACTGCGGATCGCAGAATATCTCGCTCACTTGCACGGTGAGGTACTGAAACAGCCGCGTGAACAGCGTCGGCATGCCGAAATCGTGGATCGCCTGCGCGAGTCTTTGACGCAGCGAACTCGCCGAGTAATGCCGGAAGTCGTGCTGATACTTAAAGGCCAGTTCAAAAAGGTCGCTCAGCTTGGCTGAAGATGTTCCAGCAGA
>LFJI01000028.1 GCA_001235855.1 Candidatus Burkholderia brachyanthoides | reverse complement strand
AATAGCCCACCAGACCGGCACGACGATCATTGTGTCCAATTGTCTCGCATAGGTGCAAAGTACTCGTCGAACGATGTTTCCCAGTCCATCGCTTCCTCATGAAAAGGATGAAGAAGCTCATATAATGCTATGGATTTTATGAAAGTCGGGCAAGTTCGTGATCGTCCCCTTCGATACCTTGCCTTCACAGATCAAGCTGCTCAAGGAAGGGTACGCGACCACGCTGATCGGTCAGCGTCCACTCACAATGGGCATCGATTCGGTCAAGCAACTCGATGATCTGTCGAAGGGCGGCAAGGTGCCGCCGATCACCGATACCGGCGTGGATATCGTCAACTCGTCCAACGTCGACAAGTTCGTCGGCGGCAAATAAACCTGCGGCGTCCCGTATCCGCGCCCTTCATGCGAAGAGCACTACCATGACCGCACTCCTGAGCGTCGAGCAGATCACGAAGACCTATCCCGGCGTGAAGGCGCTGCAGGAGGTGTCGTTCAGCGTGGAGGCGGGGACCGTGCACGCGGTCATGGGCGAGAACGGTGCGGGCAAATCCACGCTGATGCAGGTCATCGCGGGTGCGCATGCGCCGACCTCCGGCCGTCTCATCTTCGATGGCCAGAAAGTGTCGTTCTCCAGCACGCGCGATGCCTCGCAAAAGGGCATCTCCATCGTGTTTCAGGAGCCCAACATGACGATCGCGGAGAACATCTTTCTCGGCGCGGAGCCGCGTTCGGCGCGCGTGTTCGTCGATCGCGGCGAGTTGCTGGAGCGGGCGCGCGCTGCCATGCAGCGGTTGGGCATCGCGCTCGATCCGGATACGCGTCTGGGCGATCTGACCACCGCGCAGCAGCAGTTGATCGAGATCTGCAAGGCGCTGATTCACGAGCCACGTCTTCTGATTCTCGACGAACCGACCTCGAGCTTGTCCGAAGCGGCCTCGCTCACGCTGTTCAAGGTGGTGCACGAACTGCGCGCGAGGCGTGACCATTCTGTATATCTCGCATCGCATGCGCGAGGTGTTCGACAACTGCGATGCGGTCACCGTATTGCGCGACGGCAAGCACGTGCGCACCGCGCGCCTCGCGGACACTTCGCCCGACGAAGTCGGTGCACCTGATGGTGGGACGCGATCTCGCGGAAGTGAAGCGCATTCGTCCCGAGAGCGAACAGCAGCCCATCGTTTTGTCGGTGCAAGGTTTGGGCGACGACGAACGTTATCGCGACGTGTCCTTCTCCTTGCGACGCGGCGAGATTGTGGGTCTCGCGGGTCTGATCGGCACGGGACGATCCGAAGTCGCGATGGGCATTCTCGGCGCGCCACCGCCCAAGCACGGCAGCGTGTCGCTCGAAGGCAAGGCCGTGAAGATCGGCAAGCCGCGCGATGTGATGAAGCTCGGCATCGGCCTCGTGCCGGAAGATCGCAAGGATCAGGGTTTGATCCTCGGCATGTCGGTGGGCAGCAATCTGTCGCTGGCGGCGCTCAGGCTCGGGCGCCTGTCGAAAGCCAACATGATTCGCCCGGTGCAGGAAGCGCGCATGATCGACAGCTATGTCGGCCGCTTCAAGATCAAGACGCCGACAGTCAAGCAACTCGTGGGTCTGTTGAGCGGCGGCAATCAGCAGAAGGTCGTGTTGGCGAAATGGCTCGCGTCGAAGCCACGCGTGCTGATCGTCGATGAACCCACGCGCGGCGTGGATGTCGGCGCCAAGGCGCGAAATCTATGCGCTGATGCGCGAACTCGCGCGCGAAGGACTGGCGATTCTGATGATTTCCAGCGATCTGCCCGAAATCCTCACTATCTCGGATCGCATCCTCGTGATGCTCGCGGGCAAAGTGGGCTTCGACGAAGCCTCCGAGGAACGCATCATGTCGCTGGCGGCGCTGGAACATGCCAATCCCACGCATCCGGAAGTCAAGCCGACGGACTTCGTGTCTTAGGCGCGCCATCGAAAGGCATCGAAACATCGCAAATAGAGATTCGATATCCTGATATCCTAACCAAGCAAGGAGGGCAGGTCATGAACAAGGTGGGCATGTTCTACACGTACTGATCGACGGAATAGCTCGTCGATTTTCCGGCGGTGGCCAGGCGTATTACCGGGCTCGGTTTCGACATGATGGAGATTTCGCTGTCCGAGTTTCACACGCTGCCCGAGACGAAGAAGCGCGAACTGAAGACCGTCGCCGACGATCTCGGCCTGACGGTGATGTGCTGCATCGGCCTCAAGCAGGAGTACGACTTCGCGTCGCCCGAACAGAGCGTGCGCGACGCGGGCACCGAATACGTGAAGCGCCTTCTCGACGATTGCCACATGCTCGGCGCGCCGGTGTTCGCGGGCCGGACCTTCTGCGCGTGGCCGCAATCGCCGCCGCCCGGCATGACGGACAAGCGGCCCTACGTGGATCGCGCGATCGACAGCGTGCGGCGAATGATCAAGGTCGCGGAAGGCCACGGCATCATTTATGCGCTGGAAGTGGTGAACCGCTTCCAGCAATGGCTCGCCAACGACGCGCGAGAGGCGCTGGCTTTCTGCGATGCGGTCGATAACCCCTGGTGCCGTGTGCAATTCGTGCGCGGCCATCTGGCGTGATACCGTTCGTCTGGGCGGTTTTCCCCATCGGACGAGCGATATCTCCCATGCCCACGCCTTCTCTCGAGCAGGCCCGACGCTTACTGGTCCTTGCGCAAACGGGCCTGCATTTCAGCACCAGCGTCTTCGACAAGAAACGCTACGAAGAGATCGGCGGGCATCGCGCATACGATGCCCGCCGATCTGGCGTCGACGGACTCGCCCACCATCGCCGAACTCTTTTCGTTCGAGTCGGGTTATGCCAATCTGAAACTCGACGTGCGCTGCGCCGTGTTCAACGATGCGGGCCAGGTGCTGCTGGTGCGCGAAACCATCGACGGCATGTGGTCGCTGCCGGGCGGCTGGGCTGATGTGGGCGTATCGCCCGCTGAGAATGCGGCCAAGGAAGTGCGCAAGGAAAGCGGCTATACGGTGGATATCGTGCGCCTGCTCGCGGTGTGGGACCTCAACAAGCACAGGCATCTGCCGTCGGTGTTCCATATCTGGAAGCTGGTGTTTCTGGGCACCATCGTCAGCGCGGGCGAGGTAATCGGCGTGGAGACGAGCGACGTCGCGTTCTTCGATCTCGACGCAGCACTGCCCGCGTTGTCGCGCGGGCGCATCCTGCCCGGGCAGATCAGACGGCTCGACGCGTTGCGCCGCAGCATCGAGATCGAGTTCGACTGACGCCCACTTCATCGCTGGACGAAGCGGGCCGGGTGAAGATCACTGTGCCGGTTCCTTGTACTCGACCAGCACTTCCAGATACGTCTTGCTGCCTTCGTTGCGCGCCTTGTGCGTGGCGGGCACGCGCGCGCCCTTGCCGAGTTCGGACAGCACTTCCAGATAGCCGTCCGCGCACTTGAGGGAATACACCGCGCCCGTGGGCACCTCGAAGATGTCCAGGTCCGCGCCGTCCTTGTCGAAGATATGCAGCGGCACACCTTCGATCGCGTACCACATGTACGAGTGTTCATGCGTATGCACGGGCGTTTCCTCGCCCGGCGCGAGAACGAAGTTCCTTACGATCACCTTGTCGTTCTCGAAGACCTTTTCGCTTCCAACGCCAGCCATGTTCGTCTCCTTCCATGTTCGATTGCGTTGCCGGAAGAGCCACCGTTTCGCCTGATGTGTGGGAATGCGCGCGAAGCGCCGGTTCGTGAGACATGCTGTATGTCCCACGGTCCAGTATAGGAGGCGAACCGCCGTGACGCGAAGCGAGCCTACTGCGGCGTGGGCCGCCCGCGCTGCAAACGCGGCTTGAGCCCATGTCCACGCGCGCAAGGTGACGTGCCTGAAGGTCGGATAAGCGAACAGCACCAGCGCGCCGAGCGTGAGCGCGCCGCAGACGAGAAAGGTGCCGCGATAGTCGAGCGCCGCGACCAGCACGCCCGACAGAATCGATCCGACCCGCGACGCGTTGAAGAACAACGCCGTGGCCGAGCCCGGGCTGCGCGGCATCAGGTCCTGCATGTAGGTCATGCCCAGACACGACGTGACCGCGACCACGAACGCGTTGAACGCCTGCATCGGTATGAGGAACTCGACATTGCGCGCCGCCGCGACCGCGACGAAGTACACCATGTGCACGGCCGCGTACGCTGCCAGCCAGCGCTGCTTGTCCAGACGCGAGCCGCGCGCGCCGAGCGTGAGCATCATCGGGATTTCGAGGAAGGCGCCAAGGCCGAGCATGATCGACACGTCGATGCGCGTGCCATGCATGCCGTGCACGACATAGAGCGGCAGCACGATCATCGTCGCGCTCGCGGCGAGGCCGATCAGCGTCAGCGCGACGGTAGCGCGCCAGATTTCCACGCGCGTATGCGCCTTCACCTTCGTGCGGCGGCACGGCTTTCTCTTTCTCGGGCGCGGTCACTTCGAGCAGCGAAGCCGGCTCTCCCGCATAGTGGGCCGGCGCGCTGTGCGGGTCGCCCTTCGGCGAGTCGTGCATGCGCCAAACGATTGTTGCGCCGCAGGCCGCGAAACACGCGGCCGCAAAGAGAAACAGCCCGTAGAAGCCAGCGGCGGCCAGCACCAACGCGCCGACCGACTGACCGAAGACCCAGGCCATCGATAACACGGTGCGCAGCGTCGCGAGCGCGAAGCCGCGTTCGGCGGCATCTTCGACGGGAAGCGCCGAGCGGGCGAAGGAAAAGATCAGCGATATGGCCGAGTCGCCTGCGCCGAGAAACGCAATGCCGATCATCGCGACCAGCGCCGCGTAATTGCGCACGAGGCACAGCAGCACGAAGCCCAGCGTCGATGTGATGAGCGCTGCCAGCAGCAGTTCGCGATGATGGCCGTGACGATCCGACCACGTGCCCGCGAAGGCACTCGCGACGACGCCGCTCGCCGCGATCATCGTCATGAACAGGCCGAGTTGCAGCAGCGTCATGTCCATGTCCGCCTGCTCGACGCTGAACAGCGACTAAGGCGCCGTGAAGGACAGCGCGACACCGAGCATGAGCGTGGTGCCGGCGAGCGACATGAAGAAGGGAATGCGTGTGAGACTGACGAGGCGAGTATTCATCGGGAGGGCGTGGTGCGATTCGTTCGAGTGTGGACAAAGTGCGCATTATGTGCCGACGACGCCCGCGATGTCTTCGGCACGCGCATTGCCGTAGCTCTGCTCGGGACATGGAATGTTCGTGCGTGCGGCGATCATGTCTCCGCCGCGACGCCGTCGCGAACGCCATCAAACCGCGTCGCACAGGGAGAAGAGACATGTCCACTACTTATATTCGCGATGGTCATCAACGTGTCATCGGCACCATCTGCACCGGCGTCGACGGCAAGCAGACCGCTTACTACGAACGCTTCCACATGCTGGGAATCTACGATCCGAATGGATCTGACGCGCGACCGCCAGTTCCGCGTGCTGGGCGGCGGCAATCAGTTGTCGGTACTGATCCGGCGCGTGCAGGCATAACACGCGTGCCCGATTTTTCGGGACACAAGATGTCCGGGTCAGTGGTCATAATGAGACTCCGGCTGCATCGTGAAGGCTCTCGCACTCGATATCGCCGGCGCATTGCCGGCGGCGCTCGGGTCCGCACCGTGAGTGCGTCGCGCTCGGCGGGCGGGCACATTCGCTAAAATTGTTGTTTGCCGATTCGTGCGCCTTATGTGAACCAGGGCCACGCCTATTGCCACGGAGCCTCCTTGAATCCGAATCCCCTGCCTCCCGGGTTGATGCTCGTTCATGGCAATCGTTCCGAGCGTCTGCGCGATCTGCTGGTCGAATGGATGAAGCGCTATCCGCTCGCGCCGCTCGAAAACGAAACCATCCTCGTGCAGAGCAACGGCATCGCGCAGTGGCTGAAGCTCGCGCTCGCCGCGCACGCCAATGCCGCGACCGGCGAGGGCGGCTGCGGCATCGCGGCGGCGCTCGATATCGCGCTGCCGTCGCGCTTCATCTGGAAGGCGTATCGCGCGGTGCTGGGCGCGTCGCTGGTGGCGGAAGACTCGCCCTTCGACAAGCCGCGTCTCGCATGGTGGCTCATGCGCGTGGTGCCTTCGCTGGCGGGGCGCGCGGAGTTCGAGCCGCTGCGCCGCTTCATCAGCCGCGATGACGACCGCCGCAAGCGCTATCAACTGGCCGAGCGTATCGCCGATCTGTTCGAGCAGTATCAGATATATCGCGCGGACTGGCTCGACGCGTGGGCCCAAGGCAAGGACGTCGCGATCGATGCGCGCGGCGAGCCTCATCCGCTGCCCGAAGAGCAACGCTGGCAGGCCGCGCTCTGGCGCGAACTCGTGAGCGAAGTGGCGCATTCGGCACGCGGCGTCGCGGGAGAGATTTCATCGACGGGCGGACGCGCCGCCGTCCACGAGACCTTCATGGCACGCGCCAGAACGTGGTCCGACGGCATGCGTCCGGCGGGCCTGCCGCGCCGCATCGTCGTGTTCGGTATTTCGAGCTTGCCACGTCAGTCGTTGGAAGCGCTCGCCGAGCTGTCGCGCTGGAGTCAGGTGCTGATGTGCGTGCCGAATCCGTGCGCGCATTACTGGGCCGATATCGTGCCTGACAAGGAGTTGCTGAAGGCCACGCATGCGCGTCAGACGCGCCGCGAAGGGGCGCCTGCGGAACTCGACGCGAACCAGTTGCATCTGCACGCGCATCCGTTGCTGGCGTCGTGGGGCAAGCAGGGGCGCGACTTCATCGGCCTGCTCGACGAGTTCGACAGCGTCGAAGCGCGCGCAAGTTATCTGCAGCAATTCACCCACATCGGCGAGCAAATCGATCTGTTCGAGGAGCGCGACGCGTCCACCATGCTGCAGCAGTTGCAGGACGACATCCGCGACCTGCGCCCGCTGCGCGAGACGCGCGAGCAATGGCCGCCGATCGATCCATCCGAGGATCATTCGATCCGTTTTCATATCGCGCACGGTCCGCAGCGCGAAGTCGAAATCCTGCACGATCAACTGCTCGCCGCCTTCAATGCCGACCCCACGCTGCGGCCGTGCGACATCATCGTGATGGTGCCGGATATCGAAGCGTATGCGGCGCATATCCAGGCGGTGTTCGGCCTGCTCGACCGTGGCGATCCGCGCTATATCCCGTTCAGTCTCACGGATCGTGGGCAGCGCGCGGCCGACCCGCTGATCGGTGCGCTGGAGACGCTGCTCGGTTTGCCGCAATCGCGCTTCACGGTAAGCGATCTGCTCGATCTGCTGGATATGCCCGCGTTGCGGGCGCGCTTTGGTATCGCGGAGAGCGACTTGCCGCGTCTGCGCGCGTGGGTACGCGGCGCGAACGTGCGCTGGGGCCTGCATGCGGAACAACGCGCGAGTCTGGGTTTGCCGCACGACGACGAAGCCACCGCGCCGCATACGTGGGCGTTCGGTCTGCGCCGCATGCTGCTTGGCTACGCGGTGGGCAGCGGCGGGCAGGCGTGGAACGATATCGAGCCGTTCGGCGAAGTGGGCGGCCTGGATGCGGCGTTGCTCGGTCCGCTCGCGCGTTTGCTCGATGCGCTCGATCACGCGTGGCGCACGTTGCGCGAGCCGGTGACGGTTCCGGTCTGGTGCGAACGTCTGCGCACGCTGCGTGCCACCTTCTTTTCGGACACCAACGCCGAAGACGCTTACACGTTCGCGCGTCTGGACGGCATCCTGCAGGACTGGCTCGACCTCTGCGCCGAAGCCGAACTCGCGGACCCACTGCCGCTGTCGGTGGTTGGCGACTACTGGCTCGCGCAACTCGATCAGGGCGCGCTGTCGCAGCGCTTTTTCGCGGGCGCGGTGACCTTCGCCACGTTGATGCCGATGCGCGCGATCCCGTTCCGCCACGTCTGTCTGCTCGGCATGAACGACGGCGATTATCCGCGCGCGCGCATGCCGATGGACTTCGACCTGATGCGCGGCTACTACCGCCCCGGCGACCGCTCGCGTCGCGAGGACGACCGTTATCTGTTGCTGGAAGCGGTGCTGTCGGCGCGCGATCATCTGCATGTGTCGTGGGTCGGCCGCAGCATCAACGACAACAGCGAGCGGCCGCCGTCCGCGCTCATCGGGCAGTTGCGTGACCATCTCGCGCAAGGCTGGACGCTCGACGACGAAGATGCCGACCTGCTCAATGCGCTCACCGTCAAACATCGCCTGCAGCCCTTCAGCGCCGAGTATTTCCGCGCGGATCATGCACCGTCGCCGCTTTTCACCTATGCGGCCGAATGGCGTGCCGCGCCGCAAGACAATGCACCCGGCGCGCAAGACGGCGCGTTGCCCGCGCTGGTCCGCGAGGAACCCTTGTCGCTGCGCGATCTCACCGACTTTCTCAAGAGCCCGGTGCGCGTGTTCTTTCGTCAGCGCCTGCGGGTATCGCTCGATGAGGAAGAGGGCACGAGCGTCGACGAAGAACCCTTCGAACTCGACGCGCTCGCTCAATGGAGCCTGCAGGACGAACTGATCCGCGCGCAGGCGGCCAGCACACTCACCGATGCCGCACTGGAAGCATCCCGCGAAACGCATATGGCCGCGATTCGCCGGCGCGGCGATCTCGCCACAGGCGGCTTCGGCGATCACATGAGCGACAAGCTGATGGAGCCGATGCAGCGCATCTTCGACGAATGGCGCAAGCAACTGGAGCGCTGGCCGAAGGCGATTGAACACGATCGCGAGATTCGCTTCGAAACCGCAGGCGCGAGCGCGCCGCTCGCGCTGAACGACTGGCTAGGCCATTGGCGAAGCGACGAGGACGGCAACGAAGTGCGCCTGCTGCTCTCGACGAGCGCGGTCGTGGATGGCAGCGCGTATCGCTATTCGCGTCTGGTTGGGCCGTGGGTCGAACATCTCGCCGCGAATCTCGCGAACGGCGGTGTGACCACGGTCGTCGTCAGCAAGAAGGGCACGGCCACGCTCGCGCCGCTTTCGGGCGAACTCGCGCGGGATCAGCTCGCCACGCTCATGCGCTGCTGGGAAACGGGCATGGCGAGGCCCTTGCCGTTCGCGCTGGAGACGTCGCTCAAATGGCTGATCGAAAGCCGCATCGACCCAGCCATGGCCGAAGCCAAGGGGCGTGCGAAGTATGAAGGCGATACCTTCAGCGCGGGCGAAGTGCGTCAGAGCGCGTCGTTGCATCGCGCATATCCGGGTTTCGCGGCGCTCGCCGCGAGCGGTGAATTCGCCGCGCTCGCCAGGCAACTGCTCGCGCCGATGCTGAATGCCGTCGTGAAGAAAGAAAAGAAGAGCAAGGGAGCCGAAGCATGAACGCGAAGACCGTGCGCGACGAATACACGCCCAAACCCCTTCAGCCGCTCAACTTTCCGCTCTCGGGACGCAGCCTCATCGAGGCGAGCGCGGGCACCGGCAAGACCTTCACCATCGCGATGCTGTATGTGCGGCTGGTGCTCGGCCATGATCCCGGCCATGCGGCGCGGCCGCTCACGCCGCCGGAGATTCTCGTCGTCACTTTCACGGATGCCGCGACCAAGGAATTGCGCGACCGCATCCGCACGCGGCTCACGCAGGCCGCGCGCTACTTCCAGCAAGACCCCGGCGAAGTGATGCCGCTCCAAGCCGGTGAAGAAGACCTGCTGTACGCGCTGCGCGAGCAATTCGAGCCGCATCTGTGGCCGTCGTGCGCGCGCCGTCTACAACTCGCCGCCGAATGGATGGACGAGGCCGCCGTCTCGACCATTCACGGCTGGTGCAACCGCATGCTGCGTGAGCATGCGTTCGATAGCGACAGCCTCTTCAGCCAGACCCTCGAAACCGACCAGAGCGATCTGCTTGCCGAGGCCGTGCGCGATTACTGGCGCACCTTCATGACGCCGCTCGATGCGCGCGGCGCGACGCTGGTATCGGCGTGGGTCAAGAGCCCGGCGGAGCTTCAGCAGAAGCTGCGCAACCTCGTCGATGTCGCGCAACTGCTGCCGCAGTCCGGTGAACCCGAAGCGGTGCTCGCGGAACGCGCGCACCGTCTCGATGCGATCAAGGCGCCGTGGCGGACCTGGCCCGAGGAAATGGGCGTGCTGCTCGACGCCGCGCGCACGGCCAAGTCGATCAGCGGGCAGTCGTATCGCAAGGATTATTGCGAGCGCTGGCTCGCGACCCTGAGCGAATGGGCCAACGATCCGCATGCCGCGACGCCCGATCTCAAGACCGGCTGGGATCGTCTGACCTCCGAAGCCTTGCTCGCGCACTGCAAGGGCACGCCGCCGTCGCATCCCGGCTTCGATGCGTTGTCGACACTGCGGGCCGAACTCGCCGAACTCGAAGCGGCGCGCACCGATATCCTCGCGCACGCGGCCTCGTGGGTGGCGGAGCGCTTCGCCGCCGAGCAGACGCGCCGCGCGCAAATGGGCTTCAACGATCTGCTGTCGCGTCTGGATGCCGCATTGCACGGACCGAACAACGCGCGACTCGCGGAGGTGATCCGCCAGCAGTTTCCGGTCGCGCTGATCGACGAGTTTCAGGACACGGACCCGGTGCAGTACCGCATCTTCGATGCGGTGTACGGCGCGGGCGCGGAACGCGATGAAGCGCAGTACTCGCTCATCATGATCGGGGATCCCAAGCAGGCGATCTATGCGTTTCGTGGCGCCGATATCTTCACCTATCTCGATGCGCGCCGTTCGTGCGGCACGCGGCTCTATACGCTCGCGAAGAACTTCCGCTCGACGCATGAGATGGTCGTGGCGGTGAATCATTGCTTCGATATCGCGGAATCGAGGGCGGACGGACGCGGCGCGTTTCTGTTCCGCGATGCGGGCGACAACCCGGTGCCCTTCGTCGATGTAAGCGCGCAAGGCCGGGGCGATGCGTTCGTCGTCGATGGCGAGTGCCCGCGGGCGCTGACCGTGTGGTATCTGCCGCCGGATGGCAGCGGCGAAGGCATGCGCAAGTCCGCCTATCTGTCGCAGATGGCGGCTGTCTGCGCAAGCGAAATGGTGCACCTGCTCAATCTCGGCTTGCGCGGCAAGGCGAGCTTCGACGAAGCGGGCAAGCAGCGCGCGCTGCATCCCGCCGACATGGCGGTACTCGTCAACAACTTCGCCGAAGCCGATGCGATCCGCCGCGAACTGAGTGCGCGCGGTATTCGCTCGGTGTATCTGTCGGAGCGCAGTTCCGTTTTGATTAGCGATCAGGCCGGCGAAATCGCGCACTGGCTCGCCGCGTGCGCGGAGCCGGAAGACGGACGTCTCGTGCGCAGCGCGCTCGCCACGCCCACGCTCGGCCTGAGCTTTGCCGAGCTCGACGAACTCTTCTGCAACGAAGCGCGCTGGGAAGGCTGCGTGCTGCAATTTCGCGGCTATCGCGAATGCTGGCGGCGTCAGGGCGTGCTGCCGATGTTGCGCCGCCTGCTTAACGACTTCCACGTCCCCGCGCGTCTGCTGGGCCTTGATACGCCCGCGCATCGCGCGAACGGTGATAGCGACGGCGAACGCATCCTGACCGACTTGCTGCATCTCGCCGAATTGCTGCAACAGGCGAGCACGCTGATCGAAGGCGAGCATGGACTGATCCGTCATCTGCTCGAAGAACGCGAGGCCGCGCAGGACGGCACCGGCGGCGATGCACGGCAAATGCGGCTCGAAAGCGACGGCGATCTCGTCAAGGTGGTGACCGTTCACAAGTCGAAAGGGCTCGAGTATCCGCTCGTGTTTCTGCCGTTCGCGGCGGCGCATCGCGCGATCGACGATAAGGCGATGCCGCTCAAATGGCACGACGCGCAAGGAAGTCTACACGTGTCGATCGTCGGCACGCCCGCCGATATCGCGCGCGCCGACGAAGAGCGTCTCGGTGAGGACCTGCGCAAGCTCTACGTGGCGTTGACGCGCGCGCGTCATGCGACATGGATCGGACTGGCGCCGCTCGATGCGTTGGAGCGCAGCGCCATCGGCTATCTGCTGAGCGGGCGCGATGCGCTCGCGCCATCGGGCTTCGTCGAGGCGCTCGAAGCGGGTTTCGGCACGACTGAGCATACAGCTTTGCTTGCCGCGCCCGCGCCGGGCGTCGAGCGCTACACGCCGACCGATGACATCGCGCAGCGTGGCGAGCCGCGCGTATCCGCGCGCGTGGTGCGCGAGCCATGGTGGATCGCGAGCTATTCGAGTCTCAAGATGGCGGAGGGCGTCTACACGCCCGCGCCGGAGACGCCTGAAGACGTCTTCATCGAAACGCGCGACGCACAGAGCGAAGCCGAGGAAGACGACGCAGAGGCCCTCGCGGACGAGGTTCCCGCGCTTGCGCTGCCATCGGCCGAGGCGAGCGCGCTGCACGATTTTCCGCGCGGCTCTGAGCAGGGCAGTTTCCTGCACGATCTGCTCGAATGGGCCGCGCAGCAGGGCTTCGCGCAAGTGGCCGAAGACCCTGCGATGTTGCGCGAAGTGGTCGCGCGGCGCTGCAGCGTGCGCAGCCTCGAACGCTGCAGCGCCGCGCTCACCAGCTGGCTGCTGCGTATCGTCACCACGCCGTTCGCGCTGAAGGCGAATCACGGCATGCGGGCGGCGTCGATCGCGCTGTCACGGCTGCCTTCGGCGCTCGGCGAAATGGAGTTCTGGTTCGCCGCTAAACACGTCGATACGCTCGCGCTGGACCGGCTCGTCTGCGCGCATACCTTTGGCGGCGCGGACCGGCCGAAGCTCGAACAGACACAACTCAACGGCATGCTCAAGGGCTTCGTGGATCTAGTCTTCGAGCACGAAGGACGCTATTACGTGGCCGACTACAAATCGAACTGGCTTGGCGCGAACGACGCCGCCTACACCGCCGAACGCATCCGCGCGCAGATGCTGCGTTCGCGTTACGACCTGCAATTCGTACTGTATCTGCTCGGGCTGCATCGGCTGCTCAAGACGCGTCTGCCCGACTACGACTACGACACGCATATGGGCGGCGCGGTGTATCTGTTCGTGCGCGGCTTGAATGCGGCGTCGCAAGGCGTGTGGGCCGAGCGTCCGCCGCGTGAGTTGATCGAACGACTCGACGCGCTGTTCATGGGCGAAACGGACGCGCTCGCCATTGGCCAGGAGGTTGAATGAGCACGCCGTTTCTTGCCGCGCCGGCGATGGCGCCGATCGAAGCGCGCAACGCGCTCGCAAGCGCGGGCGACACTGCGCGCCTGCTCGCGGCATGGGTCGAACGCGGCTGGCTGCGCGAGATCGACGCCGCGTTCGCGGGCTTTCTAGCGCGCGAAGCCGGGGATGCATCCGGCCTGCTGATTCTCGCAGCCGCGCTCGCGAGCCATCAACTCGGGCGTGGACATGCGTGTCTCGATCTCGCGGCGACGCTGTCCGATCCCGCTTTCGCGCTGTCGTTGCCGCCGGACGGGCATCAGTCTCGTGACGACAAAGACGAGCACGATGCGCTCATGCTGTCCTCGAACGTGCTCGAAGGCGTGACGCTCGCGCGCTGGCTGAAGGCGCTCGCGAATCCGCACCTCGTGAGCGATGGCGAAGGCGACACGCCGCTCGTGCTCGCGAGCACGCGGCTATATCTGCGCCGCTACTGGCGCTATGAACAAGACGTGTGCCGGGCGATTCGCGAGCGTATCGCGGATGAAGAGGCGCTGGATCCCGCGTCGCTGCGCAGCGCGCTCGATGCGTTGTTCCCGGCATCGAGCGCGGGCAAAGCGACACGCACCGACTGGCAAAAAATCGCATGCGGACTGGCCGCGAAGCGCGCGTTCAGCATCGTCACGGGCGGTCCGGGCACCGGCAAGACGACCACGGTCGTCAAGCTGCTCGCGCTGCTGCAATCGCAAGCTTTGCGACGTAAGCACGATGCGCGACCCTTGCGTATCCGGCTCGCCACACCCACCGGCAAGGCGGCGGCAAGACTCAACGAATCGATCGCGGGCGCGGTGGAGAATCTCGCGCTCGATGACTTCGACGATGCCGCTGCCATCCGCGCGGCGATTCCGAAAGTGGTCACGACCCTGCATCGGCTGCTCGGCACGGTGCCCGATTCGCGGCGCTTCCGTCATCACGCGGGCAATCCGCTGTCGCTCGATGTGCTGGTGATCGACGAGGCGTCGATGGTCGATCTCGAGATGATGAACGCCGTGCTCGCCGCCATGCCGCGCGGCGCGCGCATCGTGCTGCTGGGGGACAAGGACCAGCTTTCGTCCGTCGAAACGGGCGCGGTGCTGGGCGAACTGTGCCGCCGCGCCGCCGCCGCGCACTACGCGCCTGCCACGCAGGCATGGCTCGAAGCCGCGAGCGGCGAGCGCATCGATGCGAAGTTTGTCGATGCGCATGGCGGTGCGCTCGATCAGGCTGTCGCGATGCTGCGCGAGAGCCATCGCTTTTCGGCGGCGAGCGGTATCGGCAAGCTCGCGGAAGCGGTCAACGAAGGCGAGCCGTCCGCGATGGCGAAGGTATGGAAGCAGGGCTTCGACGACATCGCGTTCATCGAATGTTCCGAGCGCGGCGATGCAGTGCTCAAAGGGCTGGCAGTCGAAGGCAGTGCGATGCCCGCAGGCATCACGGGCGATCTGTTCGATACCGCAGCCGATGCGCGTCACGGTTATCGCCACTATTTAGAGACGATGCGCGATTTGCAGCCACAGCATCACGCCGACCTCGTTATCTTCGACGACTGGGCGCGCGCGGTGCTGGCCGCGCACGGCGAGTTTCAGTTGCTGTGCGCGCTGCGGAGCGGGCCTTGGGGCGTGGAGGGATTGAACCGGCGGATCGCGCGCATGTTGCAGGAAGAGGACCTGATTCACGCGCATGCGGAGTGGTACATGGGGCGTCCCGTGCTCGTCACGCGTAACGACTACGAACTCGGGCTGATGAACGGCGATATCGGCATCACGCTCGCGCTGCCCGCGCCGGGCGGCAAGTGGAGCCTGCGTGTTGCGTTCGTGGCAGGCGATGGCGCGCCGCGTATCCGCTGGGTCTTGCCGAGCCGCTTGCAGGCCGTGGAGACCGTGTTCGCGCTCACGGTGCACAGGTCGCAAGGCTCGGAGTTCACGCATACCGCGCTGGTGTTGCCCGACAAGATCAGTCCGGTGCTCACGCGCGAATTGATATACACGGGCATCACACGGGCGCGGCGTTTTCTCACCATCGCGAGCGCGGGCGGCAAGACGCTCGTCGATCAGGTCGTACGCGCGCGTGTGTTGCGCGCGAGCGGATTGTCCGCTGCGTTCGATGCCCAACCGTAAGCAACGCCTTAAGCAACGCTTTAGGCAAGGCTTTAAGCGAAGCCTTTAAGCAAAGCTTAAGGCACTAAAGCAAGCACTCTTCACGCACAATTCACAATCGCCCGCATGCCTTGCGGGCGATTGCTTCTCGTCTCAATCTCGGTGTACAGACCGGAGACATGGGTAACACATTTAGCTCCTTTTGCCGCGCCCCTT
>LFJI01000279.1 GCA_001235855.1 Candidatus Burkholderia brachyanthoides | reverse complement strand
AAGGAGCTAAATGTGTTACCCCTGTCCTGACACACCTGTTACCCATGTCTCCGGTTTGTACAGCCCAGCTGTAGCGAGTCACCTCGTGGCTTAGTCGCTGCAGGCACCCATGCGATCCGCTCCCCCGCTCCCCCCGCGCCGTTCAACAGACCGGTTCACCGCCCGCTAGCTCCGCCCCGCTGCGCGGGCGTAGGGCGGTCGCCCTTGGGCGTGGCCATGTTGGAGGGCGCGCGCGGGTGTGTCAATCCTCGCGTTCAGCTCCCCTCGCACAGTGCACGGACCTCGTCCACGAAGCGAAATGTTCCACCGTCTCGCGCTTCGTGTCCCACGCGCACATCAGGCGGATCAGGCGGCAGCCGCCCGATCCGATAAACTGGTAGAAACGCCAACCCCTCGCGCGTAACGCCGTCGCCACCTGCGCCGGAAACTCCGCGAACACCGAGTTGGCCTCGGGTTGGAACATCAGGCGCACGCCCGGTAGTCCCGCCAGACACTCCGCCATCAGGCGTGCCATCGCGTTCGCATGGCGCGCGTTGCGCAGCCATACGTCGTCGTCCAGCAAGCCCAGCCATGGCACTGAGATGAAACGCATCTTTAAGGCGAGCTGGCCCGCCTGTTTCAGGCGGTACGCGAAATCCGTCGCCAGCGCCTTGTCGAAGAACACCACCGCCTCGCCCACCGGCAGGCCGTTCTTCGTGCCGCCAAAACACAATACGTCCACGCCCGCGCGCCACGTGATCTCCGATGGATGCACGTTTCAGCGACGCCACCGCGTTCGCGAAACGCGCGCCGTCCATGTGCACCTTCAGATGCCTGCGCTTGGCGATCGCCGCGATCGCGCGCACTTCCTCGACGGTATAGACGGTGCCGACTTCCGTCGCCTGCGTCAGCGCGACAACCTTGGGCTTCGGGTAGTGAATGTCCGCGCGCTTCGTGACGAGTTCCTCGATCGCGTCGGGCGTGAGCTTGCCGTTCTCACTCCTCGCGGTGAGAAGCTTGGAGCCGCCCGAGAAAAACTCCGGGCCGCCGCATTCGTCGGTTTCGATGTGCGCGAGTTCGTGGCAGATGACCGAGTGATACGGCACAGCGACGCCAGCGCCAGCGAATTGGCAGCCATGCCGTTGAACATGAAGAACACCTCGCAATCGGTCTGGAACAGATCGCGGATGTGGTCGCACACTTGCGAGGTCCACGAATCGTCGCCGTAGGCGGGCTCGTTGCCGCTCGTGTTGGCCTGCACGAGCGCGGCGAGCGCTTCCGGGCAGATTGCCGGCGTAGTTGTCGGAGGCGAAGTGCTAGATGGATTCGGTGGGCGCGGTCATAGGCTTGGCCTGAGGGCGTTGAGCCGGACGCGCAGCATGCCGCGCCCGGAAAGATCGACCATTCTAGCGGCTTTTGTCGACTCGAATGAGCCACCGCCCGCGCCCGGCCGAACGCTTACTTGCCGCTCGGCGCGCTCGCAGCGTTGGCTTCCTGCGCCTTCTTTTCCTTCTTGCTTGTTTCGTGATGGCCGATCACGCAGCCGCCGACGGCGCCCGCGGTGCCGTGCTTGCCCGCCATGTGCCCCGCCACACCGCCGACCACCGCGCCTTCGATACAGCCCTTGGCCTGTGCCGTGCCCGCCGCCGCGAACAGCGCCGAGGCCAGCATCATCGATACGAGTTTGCGACTCGTGATTGCGTCTCCTTTGTAGTTGAAGAGTGTCGAACGACGCGGAAAATGACGCACGGCAGGCATGTGCCTGACAGCCTTGTAATGCAAATGGCCCGATGACTCGCGCCATCGGGCCGTTCACATCATACGAACCGGCACAGGTGCAGGTGCTTAGAGTTGCTGCTGCACCCAGCCGGTCACGCCCGCGAGCGCGGCCGGCAGATTGGCCGGTTTCGGGCCGCCTGCCTGCGCCATGTCCGGACGGCCGCCGCCCTTGCCGCCCACCTGCTGCGCGACGAAGTTGACGAGCTCGCCCGCCTTCACCTTCTTCGATGCATCCGCCGTCACGCCCGCGATCAGGCTCACCTTGCCGCCATCGACCGCCGCGAGCACGATGGCCGCGCTCTTGAGCTTGTCCTTCAGCTTGTCGACGGTTTCGCGCAACGTCTTGACGTCCGCGCCCTCGAGTTGCGCGGCGAGCACCTGCACGCCGGACACATCAACTGCCTGCGACACGAGTTCGTCGCCCTGATTCGCCGCAAGCTTCGACTTGAGAGAAGCGAGTTCCTTCTCCAGCGACTTCACATGCTCCTGAACCTGCGCGATACGCTGCGTGAGTTCGGACGGTTGCGCCTTCAGCACGCTCGCCGCCGCGTTGATGCGCTGATCCAAATCCTGCACTAAGCGCACGGCGTTGTCGCCGGTGATGGCCTCGACGCGGCGAATGCCCGCCGCCACGCCGCCTTCCATCACGATCTTGAACAGGCCGATATCGCCGGTGCGCTGAACGTGTGTGCCACCGCAGAGTTCGCGCGAGAAGCCGAGATCGAGCACGCGCACCGTGTCGCCGTACTTCTCGCCGAACAGCGCCATGGCGCCGCCCTTCACGGCTTCGTCGTACGGCATGACTTGCACGATGCCCGGCGCGTTCGCCAGCACTTCCTGATTCACGATCTGCTCGACGCGGCGGATTTCGTCGTCCGTCATCGGCGCGTTATGCGCGAAGTCGAAGCGCGTCTTGTCGGCATCGACCAGCGAGCCTTTCTGCTGTACGTGGCCGCCGAGCACTTCGCGCAGCGCCTTGTGCATCAAATGCGTGGCCGAGTGATTGCGCGCGGTGCGGGTACGACGCACCGCGTCGATTTCCGCCTTCACGACGTCGCCGACCTTGAGCGTGCCCTGCTCCACCGTACCGTGATGGCCGACCACATCGGCCTGCACCTTCAGCGTATCGGCAACCGCAAAACGCGCAGACGCATTCGCGAGCACGCCCTGATCGCCCACCTGACCGCCGGATTCCGCGTAAAACGGCGTGTGATCGAGCACGACCACGGCTTGCTGGCCGTCGCGCGCTTCCTTGACCGACACGCCATCCACATACAGCGCGACGATCTTCGCGTCGTCAAAAGCTTCCTGCTCGTAGCAGTGGAAGGTGGTCTTCTCACCGCTGTACTCGAGGCCCGCCGCGAGCTTGAACTTGGCCACCGCGCGCGCCTGATCGCGCTGACGCGCCATGGCGTCGTCGAATGTGGGTTCGTCGACGGTCACGCCGCGCTCGCGGCACACGTCCGCCGTGAGGTCCAGCGGGAAGCCGTAGGTATCGTGCAGCTTGAACGCGAGCTCGCCGTCGAGTTGCTTGACACCCTTCTTTTCCAGATCAGCGAGTTCGCCTTCCAGAATGGACATGCCGTGTTCGATCGTCTCGAAGAAGCGCTCTTCTTCCTGACGCAGCGCGCCGTTTACGTGCTGCTGCGCTTCGGCGAGTTCGGGATAGGGCGCCCCCATTTCCGCGACGAGATCCGCCACCAGCTTGTGGAAGAACGTGCTCTTCTGGCCGAGCTTGTAGCCGTGGCGGATCGCGCGGCGCACGATGCGGCGCAGCACGTAGCCGCGGCCTTCGTTGCCGGGAATCACGCCGTCGACGATCAGGAACGAGCACGCGCGAATGTGATCGGCGATGACCTTCAGCGAGTTGTTTTCCAGATCCGCCGTCTTGGTTTCGTGCGATGCGGCCTTGATGAGGTTCTGGAACAGATCGATTTCGTAGTTGCTGTGCACGTGCTGCAACACGGCGGCGAGACGCTCGAGGCCCATGCCGGTATCGACGCACTGCTTGGGCAGCGGTGTCATGTTGCCTTGCGCGTCGCGGTTGAACTGCATGAACACGAGATTCCAGATCTCGATGAAGCGGTCGCCGTCTTCTTCGGGCGATCCCGGCGGGCCGCCCCAGATTTCCGGCCCGTGATCGTAGAACACTTCCGAGCACGGGCCGCAGGGGCCGGTGTCGGCCATCTGCCAGAAGTTGTCCGATGCGTAGCGCGCGCCCTTGTTGTCGCCGATACGGATGATGCGCTCGACCGGCACGCCGATTTCCTTTGCCCAGATGTCGAAAGCTTCGTCGTCTTCCTTGTAGACCGTGACGGTGAGCTTGTCCGCCGGGAGGTTGTAGACCTTGGTCAGCAGTTCCCAGCAATAGTGGATCGCGTCGCGCTTGAAGTAGTCGCCGAACGAGAAGTTGCCGAGCATCTCGAAGAACGTGTGATGCCGCGCCGTGTAGCCGACGTTTTCCAGATCGTTGTGTTTGCCGCCCGCGCGCACGCTGCGCTGCGCGGTGGTCGCACGCTTGTACGGCCGCGATTCGCTGCCTAAGAACACGTCCTTGAACTGGACCATGCCCGAGTTGGTGAAGAGCAGCGTCGGGTCGTTGCCGGGCACGAGGCTCGACGAATGGACGATCGTGTGGCCCTTCGATTCGAAAAACTTCAGGAACTTCTCGCGAATTTCGGCGGCTTTCATGGCGTACGAGACTTTTTCTGCGGTTTTGGTTTCGCCTGCCATGTGCCCGATGCGCGCGCGATCGGATCGCTTGCGCGATGGCTTGTACGGCGGGGCCTCCAGACAGACTGGGGTATTTTTTGATTATACGGGATTCGGTGCGACGGGCCGGGCGCTCCGGTCCTTTGCGACCCTGTGCGGGCAGACGGCGGCCCGGGCGGCGTGGCGCGGAAAAGACGCAGCCGCTGCCGGCAAAAGCCCAGGCATCTATAGCAGTGCGGGGTTGACGCCGAGGGGCAAGTC
>LFJI01000278.1 GCA_001235855.1 Candidatus Burkholderia brachyanthoides | reverse complement strand
ACGTACGGTTCCTTAGGGGGCGATAGTGCCTTAATGTGCTGTTGCTAGCCGGCATGGCGAGCTGATCGCGCGTAAAGGCGAAGGTGCTGCATGTCGAAGCCGTGGATTCGCCGACGCTCAAGTGGATCGCGGGCGATGTGCCGATCCCCGAATTCAAGAAGCGCTTCGAGGCCGTGCCCGACTGGCGCGAGACCTTTCTAAGCGATGCGGGGCACATGGTCCATCACGATCAGCCGGAGCACGTCGCAGCCCTGGATCGAGTCGTTCTGCGCCTGAAAAATACGGCATTCGGCGCGCGCCCTCCATAAGCCGTCTGTCATGCCGTTAAAGTAGAATGTAACGAACTTGCAAATGCCGATGATGAACGCCGATCTGCACTGCCACTCCACCGTTTCCGACGGTCAATTTTCGCCTGCCGATGTCGCCGCGCGCGCGCATGCGGGCGGCGTCACGCTGTGGTCGCTGACGGATCACGATCAGCTGGGTGGCCAGCGCGAGGCGCGGCAAGCGGCCGTAGCGCTCGGCATGGGCTACCTGCCGGGCGTCGAAATTTCGGTGACCTGGGCGGGACGCACCATTCATGTCGTCGGCATGAATGTGGATCCGGACAACCCGGAATTGCGCCGCGGCCTCGAATCGACGCGTAACGGGCGCGCGGCGCGCGGCGTGGCCATCGGCGAGGCGCTGGCGGCGGTCGGCATTCCGGACGCCTACGAGGGCGCACTGCGCTATACCGACGATCCCGATATGATTTCGCGCACGCATTTCGCGCGCTTTCTGGTGGAGCAGGGATACGCGAAGTCCACCTCGGAGGTCTTCGCACGCTATCTCGGCGACGGCAAGCCGGGCTTCGTCGGGTATCGCTGGGCCAAGCTCGCGGATTGCATGCAATGGATTCGCAACGCGGGCGGCGAGCCGATCATCGCGCATCCGGGCCGCTACGATTACACGCCGGTCGAGTTCTCCGCGCTGTTCGACGAGTTCATCCAGATGGGCGGCCGGGCCATCGAAGTCGTCACGGGCAGCCACACGCCGGACCAGTATCGCGAGTACGCCGATGTCGCGCGCCGCTACGGCTTCGAGGCATCACGCGGATCGGACTTTCACGGCGCGGGCGAAGGGCGCGTCGATCTGGGTCAGTTGCCGCCGTTGCCGGACGATCTGAAGCCGGTCTGGGAACGCTGGCTGTAAGACGCGCGTTCCGGCTGTCTTTCACACGTGCGCCGGCTGTTGCGCACGTTCCTTGTGTCACTGCCGCTATCGCAAGCGCTTCTCGCCGCAGAGCCGCGTTCTGGCGTTGCGTCCCCGAGCCGTCCGCAGGCGAGCCACGAACGAAACAAGAAGGTGTCTCCATGTCTCAATTCTTTCGTATTCGTCCGGATAATCCGCAGTCGCGCCTGATCAATCAGGCGGTGCAGATCATCAAGGACGGCGGCATCGTCGCGCTGCCGACCAATTCGAGCTACGCGCTCGCCTGCCATCTCGACGACAAGAGCGCGGTGGAGCGTTTGCGCCGGATTCGCGGCATCGACGACAAACAGCATTTGTCGTTGCTGGTGCGTGATCTCTCCGATCTGGCTAACTTCGCGATGGTCGACAACCGGCAGTTCCGTTTGCTCAAATCGGTGACGCCGGGGCCTTACGTGTTCGTGCTCGAGGCGACCAAGGAAGTGCCGCGGAGACTGTCGCATCCGTCTCGCAAGACGATCGGGCTGCGGGTGCCGGATCATCGCATCACGCTCGACCTGCTGGAGGCGCTGGGCGAACCCCGCTGCTCGCGTCCACGCTGATCCTGCCGCCCGACACCGAGCCGCTCAACGACGCCGGGGAAATCCGCGAGCGTCTGGAGAAGCAGATCGAACTCGTGATCGATGCCGGGGCGTGCCCGGCGGAGCCTTCGACGGTGATCGATCTATCCGGCGGCGAGCCGGTGCTCGTGTGCGCGGAGCGGGGCAGTCTGGAACCGTTCGGCTTGACGGCATGAATGCGGAACCAACAAAGGTGTAAGCGATCTGTAGCCGCTTTCGAAGGCCATAAGATCCGTTTTAAAGTCGCACGCGCCAGGATGCGCTCGAAAATGGCGCGCGCGGCGGCACAGCACGCGCCTGTCCGAACCTGCCCGCTTGCTACAATATCGCCCTATGGATCCTTCCCTGATACAAACTATCACGGTCTACGCGCTCCCGGTGATCTTCGCGATCACGCTGCACGAGGCCGCGCATGCCTATGCCGCGCGCATGCTCGGCGATAACACGGCCTACGTCCTCGGCCGGGTGTCCATGAACCCGATGCGTCACATCGACCCGATCGGCACGATCGTCATGCCGCTCGTGCTGTATTTCGTGACGAGCGGCGCGTTCATGTTCGGCTACGCCAAGCCTGTGCCCGTCGCATTCGGCAATCTGCGCAATCCGCGCTGGGGCAGTCTGTGGGTCGCGGCGGCGGGTCCCACCAGCAACTTCGTGCAAGCGTTGCTCTGGGGCCTCGTCGCGGTTTTGCTCGCGGCTTTTCACGTTGACGAACCGTTTTTCACGCGCATGGCCGCGGCCGGCGTCAGCGTGAATCTCGTCTTCGGCGTGTTGAACCTGTTTCCCTTGCCGCCGCTCGATGGCGGGCGCGTGCTCATGGCGCTGTTGCCGGTGCGCGCATCGATCGCCCTGCAAAAAATCGAGCCTTACGGCGTCTGGATCGTGATGCTGCTCACCATGACCAACCAGTTCGCGCGCTTCTGGCTCGCGCCGCTCGTCAACGTTGGCTATTCGGCGGTGTCGGCCATTCTGAATCCCCTCGCTTCACTATTCCCATAAGATCATGTTCCCTGACCGTATCTTCTCCGGCATGCGGCCCACTGGGTCGCTGCACCTCGGCCACTACCACGGCGTGCTGAAAAACTGGGTGCGGCTGCAATCCGAATATCCGTGTTTCTTCGCGGTGGTCGACTGGCACGCGTTCACGACGCACTACGAGACGCCCGAGGTCATCGAGAAAAACGTCTGGGAAGTGCTGATCGACTGGCTCGCCTCGGGCATCGATCCGGCGCAGGCCACGCTGTTCATCCAGAGCCGTGTGCCCGAGCATGCGGAACTGTCGCTGCTGCTCGGCATGGGCACGCCGCTCGGCTGGCTCGAACGTGTGCCGACCTACAAGGAACAGATCGAGAAGCTCAAGGAGAAAGACCTCTCCACCTACGGCTTCCTCGGCTATCCCGTGCTGATGGCGGCGGACATCTTGCTGTATCGCGCGTCGCTGGTGCCGGTCGGCGAAGATCAGGTGCCGCACGTCGAGATGACGCGCGAAATCGCGCGCCGCTTCAACTATCTCTACGGCAAGGAACCGGACTTCGAGGAAAAGGCGCTCGAAGCCGCGAAGAAGCTCGGCGGCAAGCGCTCGAAGCTGTATCACGAGTTGCGTGTCGCGTATCAGCAGGAAGGCGACGACGAAGCGCTCGAACAAGCCCGCGCGATGCTGCAGGAGTGGCAGAGCCTGTCGATGAACGATCGCGAGCGGCTGTTCGGCTATCTCGAAGGCGCGCGCAAGATCATTCTGGTCGAGCCGCAGGTGCTGCTGACGGAAGCGTCACGCATGCCGGGTCTCGATGGCCAGAAGATGTCGAAGTCGTATGGCAATACCATCGGCTTGCGCGAGGACGCGGCGACCATCGAGCAAAAAGTGCGCAAGATGCCGACGGACCCCGCGCGCGGGCGCCGAAACGATCCTGGCGATCCCGACAAGTGCCCGGTGTGGAAGCTGCACGAGGTCTACACCGACGAGAAGACCCACGAGTGGGTGCAGAAGGGTTGCCGCAGCGCTGGCATCGGCTGCCTGGAGTGCAAGCAGCCGGTGATCGAGGGCATCCTGCGCGAACAGCAGCCGATGCTCGAGCGCGCGCAGAAGTACATGGACGATCCGTCGCTGTTGCGCGCGATCGTCGCGGACGGCTGCGACAAGGCGCACAAGTTCGCGCAGGAGACCATGCGCGACGTGCGCGAAGCGATGGGCCTGTCCTACAACAACTGATGGAAGCGAGCGCGTGGATCGCGCGCTGGGCGCATCTGCTTGCGCCCAGCGCCGAAGTGCTCGACGCCGCCTCCGGTAGCGGGCGGCATGCGCGCTGGTTCGCGGCGCGCGGGCATCGGGTGCTGGCCGTCGATCGCGACTCGGAGGCGCTCGCGTCGATGGCGTCGATCGACGGAATCGGCACGCTGAACGCCGATCTGGAGAACGGTGCGCCGTGGCCGCTGCCGGCCGAGCGGCGTTTCGGCGCGGTTGTGGGACGAACTATCTGCATCGGCCGCTGTTCGGTCATCTCGTCAATGCGCTCGCGCCCGGCGGCATCCTGCTCTACGAAATTTTCGCCGTCGGCAACCAAATCGTCAAATCTAGAGTTCCTGCTCGAAGCGGGCGAATTGCTGGAGGCGGTGCGCGGTAAGCTGCGCGTGATCGCGTTCGAAGACGGCTTCGTCGAAGCGCCGCGTCCTGCCTACGTGCAGCGAATTTGCGCGGTTTGCGAGCCGCAAGCAGCGAACTCGTCCGATGAAAGAATCGGAAAGACGCTCACGACTGGTAACACCACCCCTCGGTCGGGTTGGCCGCGTTACGTTTTGACCGTGACCGGCTAATCCGCTACAATCATATTGTATCGCTTTTTGCGATTTAATTCATGTAGTAGCTTTATAGAAATGTCGCATTCTAGCCAGATAGAAATGTCGTGTTTTGAGGTCCGATATGCTTG
>LFJI01000277.1 GCA_001235855.1 Candidatus Burkholderia brachyanthoides | reverse complement strand
ACGATCCTTCACGCCGAATTCGGCCGGTGCCAATTCAATGACGCAATGGACTAGTGAAAAATTATATGAAAACTTCTTCCGTAAGCAAACCGATATAAATGTAGCGTCCGATCCAATACGAAAACGGTTCTGTCAGGATGAAACCCGAACCCGCCGCGCATTTCAAGCGTTCATTTGCTTTTTCCCGGCCGGCGAGCCCGGCGGTGCGGCAACTGTGCCGCGCGATCGCCGAGCCGGACCTGCTGCGGCCGGATCAGCGCGCCGGCAACGCGCAAAGCTATTGCCGACATCTGCTCGCCGCCGATCCGCTCGATCGTTACGCCATCGCGGCGCTCGTGTGGGAGCCGGGGCAAGCGAGCCCGGTGCATGGGCATCGCACGTGGTACGGTTGTGCGGTAATCGAAGGCACGCTCGCCGAAACGCTGTATCGCTGGGACGCGTACACGCATTGCGCGGTCGAGACGCGTCGACATCGGCGGAGAACGGCACGCGCACCTCGAACACCGCATACGCGAAATCGCGCGACAGGTTCTTCACCGTCTTGATCTGCGAGAAAGGAATAGCGTGGATCGCGCCCTGGCCGTCGCGCAGGCGCGCGGTGCGGATCGTGAGACTTTCGACGATACCCGCGTGCCCGCCTTTCATCTCGATCGAATCGCCGACCGAAATGGTGTCCTCGATGATGATGAACAGTCCCGTGATCAGATCCGCCACCAGCAGCGATTGCGCGTCGAAGCCGACCGCGAGACCGATCACGCCCGCGCCCGCGAGCAGCGGCGTCACGTTCAGCCCGAGATTGGCCGCCGTGACGATCGCCGCGATAGTCAGCAGCAACACGAACACCACATTGCGCACGAACGGCAGCATGGTGCGCGCGCGCATGCTGGGGCCACGCCCGCCGCGCTGCGTCGAGTCCGGCCGCAGCGCTTCCTGAATGCCCGTGTCGATGAAAATCCACACCAGCCAGACGACGAAGAAAGTCAGCACGATCGCACCGAACGCATGCGTGATGCCGCGCGCGGCGACGCTGTCTTTGGCCATGCGCGCAAGCGAATAGCCCTAGAAACGCGATGATACTTCGAGGAACACGAGCCACACGCCGACCACGATCATCGTGCCGACGAACTTGATCAGACGGCGCACGTAGGCCGACTGGCGGCGCGGGCGGATCGCCTTGGGAAGCGTGATGCGCACGACGATCGCCGACAGAAAGAACGCGACGACCAGGAGCGCCGCCGTGCCGATCGCCATCTGCAGCACGTTCTCGGATGTGCCGATGCCCGCGAGCTTCGCGATCACCGATGCCGACGCGAGCAGCAACGGCAACTGCCACAGCGAGGCGACTACGTCGGAAGGTCTCGGTTGCCGCCTTACGGGTGTGACGCTGCTCGTAACTGCGGCTACGGATCAGATGCGCGACCGGCCGCTGGAACGCGAGCGCGAAATAGGCGGTGAGACCCGCCGCGCCCATGTTGGCGAAGGTCGAGATCAGCGCCGACAGGTTGGTGCCGAGTTGCTGTGCGACGTCGTAGTTGGACGCCGCGTCGCCGAGCGTACCGATCACGAACAGAAACCGCCGCGCGCGCACGATCAGCACGTTCACCGCCACGCGCCGATGCGCCGAGCCGAACAGCGAGAACATGATCAGGCAAATCGCCGAAAACACCGCGCCCGCGACGATCGCATAGGCGGTGACCATCGCGAGCGTGCGGCCGAGCGATTGCGGCATATAGCGCGAAAAGGTCAGCGCCGCGACGAACGCGACCAGATAAGGCGCGACGCGTCGCATGGTGAACAGCAGCAGTTCGCGCGTGGTCGGATTCGGATGCAGCCCACGGTCGATGCCATAGCGTGCGTGCATCTGCCGCTGCACCCAGACGAGTGCGAACGCGCATGCGCCCCAGCCCGCGAGCATCGCGAAATAATTGAACAGCGTGCGGCCGAACGATTCACGGCTCTGGCTCGTGACGATGGTGAACAACTACTCGTTGCCCGCCGCATTGAAACGGCCACCCCAGTACGCGATCGGCGTCTTGCCGCGCTTGATGTCCGCTTCGATGTTCGTGAGCCCGGACGCGATGGCGCCCAGCAAACCCGTGTTCTGCGCGATGCTCGCCACCACCGACGACGCCGACGAACTCGCCGGAGAGCTCGCGCCGGCCGTCGCCGCATCGGTGCCGCCTGCGCCTGCCTCGGGTGCGGGCGTGCCGTTCTCGGCGGCGCGCTTCGCATCGCGCAGCTTCTTCAGTTGCGCGACCAGCGCGCCGCGTTGCCGATCGTTATCGAGCGTGGAGATGACGGTATCGAGCGAGCGAAGCATCTCGGCATCGGACTCGGCGGGCGCAGCGAGCTTGATCAGTTCTTCGAGGGACGGCAGTGTCAGCGCGGTAGCGGCATCGGCGACGGACGCGGTCAAGGGAGAGACAGGCGGCGATCGCAATGAACACGGCGCGGGCACCCGCCTCACGTCCCGCGCGCCTGAACATGCGCGCCGACATCGCGGACGCGATTATCCAAAAGATCGCGACGAACGCGAGCGCGCCGTCATGCGCGAGCTTGCGTGACTTCATAACGGTCTCGATTCTTTGAAAAGACGGCCAGAGTTTAGCGGGTGCGCCGAAACGGCCGCCCGAACCGGTGTCGGTGTAACCGAATGTTAATCACCGGGCGGCGCACGGCCCGAACGAAACGGCCGTGCTTACTTGTCGTATTCGGTGCGCGCGCCGCGCGAGTCCGTGACGGACTGGCGCTCGACCCCTGAGTAGCGCGTGTGCGAGGCGCCGTTGCTCGTCGCCGACCACTCCTGCAGTTTGCGGCCGGCGCTCTGCAGGCCTGCGCTGGTGGCGCTCGCCGCATTGTTGATCGCGGCGTTGGTCGTGCTTGCAGCGTTGTCGAAGTTGGCCCGCGCGGATGCCGCGACACTGCTCGCGGAAACATCGGGCATCGAACCGGCGTTATCGAAATTCTGCTGGGCCAACTGCTTTGCGGCATCGACCTTCTGGCCGACATAGCTCGTCGCCTGATCGAACTTCTGGCCGGTCTGGCTCGCGAAGTTGTTGAACAAACTGACGGCCTGCCCCGCCTGGGCGTCGTGCTTCTCGCATGCGGCCAGCACGGCGAGCGCCGCGAGCGCCAGCGCGATGCGGGTCGTGAGCTTCATTTGCATGGTGTTACCTCGAAACCGGAGGTCTCAGATGGCTGCGAAGAAGATTCTTTTCCTGACCGGCGATTTCGCCGAGGACTATGAAACGATGGTGCCGTTCCAGGCGCTGCTGGGGTCGGCCATTCGGTCGACGCCGTGTGTCTCGGCAAGAGGAACGGCGAGCACGTCAAGACCGCGATCCACGATTTCGAGGGGGATCAGACCTATACGGAGAAGCCAGGCCATCTGTTCCGGCTGAACACGAGTTTCGACGACATCGATCCGGAGCGCTACGACGCCATTGCGATCGCGGGCGGCCGCGCGCCGGAATATTTGCGTATGAACGAACGCGTGCTGGATGTCGTGCGGCACTTCGCGAAGGCGAACAAGCCGATCGCGGCGATCTGCCATGCGGCGCAGTTGCTGGCGGCGGCGGGCGCGAGGGCCGGCGCATTTCCGCGTACCCCGCCTGCGCCGCGGAAGTGCGGCTCGCGGGTGCGTCGTACGCGGAGATCGAAGTGGACGATGCCGTGACCGACGGCAACTTCGTCACCGCGCCCGCCTGGCCTGCGCATCCGGCATGGACCAGGCAGTTTTTAGTGCTTCTCGGCACGCGCATTGATCTGTGATCGATACGCGCCGCGTGTGGCTGCAAGCGCACGCGGCGCGAAACAGAATTTGCCCTCGACATCTAGGAGACTTCTGGTTCTGGCAGTCTTCCGGCGCTTATATTCGCCGCCAGTTCTGACCCTCCTACGAAGTTTCCAAGCATGCTCCTGATGAATTTCGCCATTGCCCTCGTCGCCGGGCTGATGTTGTTCGAGCCGTTCACCCGCGCCCCGTCTCCCGCTTCACCACCCACCGTATGCGCCGCAGCCTCGCCAAACGCTCGTACCTTCAGGTAGGTACAGCGTTTTCACGACCTTGTTTTGTTGATCGCAATCAGCCAGTGCCCAAACGTATTTCACCGCTGTTCGTGCTCATGGTCGCAGCGTTGTTGCTCACGGTCAGTATCTCTATTGGGTCGTGCGCGGCAAACGCCTGCTTCGTCAGCGCCGCGTCTTCAACGATCTGGGCTGACCTTTTCCAGGGCGGCGCGACATGTGCCGCTTTCCTCTTGCTTTCTTCCCCCGCCGAGTAGTTCATGCGGCCCACCATTTCTCTCGCGCTGCCTAGCGCCTATCCCGTTTCGGCTTCTACGGCATCCAAGTCGGTTTGATGACACCACGCGCATTTCAGTGTGTTTAGTTTTTCGCGAGGAAACTACTGACAGCGATCCCATACGACCCCATAATCAGATATGCATGCGCTGCAAAGTTGCGCGGTTGCAAAAATGTGGTGTTTGAAAGCGTGCGACAAGCGCAATCGTTTCCGTTGCGACTAGAGGTTTTCCTCAGTTTCTTGCAAACACCCTGACCACGGCCCGAATTTTATTGAAACGATGTTCTACAAAAGCTTCAACGTGCGTCGATTGGATCGGAACCGCTCCGGGTGTCGAGGGTCAGTCTGGAATGGTTTGGCAGGGGCCTCCAAAAAGTTCTTCGCAGAATTCCGTGGATGGGCTTCGGCGATTTTGTAATCTGACGTCTGG
>LFJI01000276.1 GCA_001235855.1 Candidatus Burkholderia brachyanthoides | reverse complement strand
CTGCTTTACCAACTTCAGCTTCAACTGCTCGCTGTACTTCGCCATGGAAAACACCTCAAAGATTGGATCAGCGTCCAACTCTTGGGGTGCAGTTTCAAATGACTGGGCTTTTTGCTTTCCGCCGCATATTTCCCCTTTCCTTTACACAGGCGCGTTTCACCCCGCGATTTGGGCAAGCTTTTCGTTTCTGTTTCATAATTCTTGACACAAACAGAATGCGTTGCAATTAAACGCAAAGGGGCATGAAATGCGCTGGGTCGTTCTGCTGCTCTTCGCCGCGTGCGCGGCTTATACACATTGGCGCGGCAAGGTTCGCCACGGATTTTTCCGGCAACTCTCCGATCATTCGACCTTCATGTCGCCGATGAACAGCTTCGTGTATCTGTTCTCCAGCGTGCCGTCGACGCCCTATCTCGCCCCTTCCATGTTTCCTGATCTGGCGCCCATCAGGGCGCAATGGAAAACAATCCGCGCCGAAGCCATTGTGTCGTTGCACGAGGCGAGCAAGATCCAGGCGGTGGAGAAGTACAACGACATCGGCTTCAACTCGTTTTTCCGACGCGGCTGGCGGCGCTTTTATCTGAAGTGGTACGACCGGCCGCATCCGTCGGCGGTGGCGGTGTGTCCGAAAACGCTCGCGATCCTGCAAGGGATTCCATCTGTGAAGGCCGCGATGTTCGCGATGCTGCCGCCCGGCGGCACGCTCACGCTGCATCGCGATCCGTACGCGGGATCGCTGCGCTATCACCTCGGGCTCGACACGCCGAACGACGACGGCTGCGCGATCGTCGTCGATGGCGAACGTTACTCGTGGCGCGACGGCGAAGATGTCGTGTTCGACGAAACCTATCTGCACTGGGCCGAAAACACGACGCAGAAGGACCGCATCATCCTGTTTTGCGATATCGAACGGCCGATGCGATTCCGCTGGACGCAAGCCGTGAATCACGCGATGGGCGTGTTCCTGATGCGCGCGGCCGCATCGCCAAACGAGGCGGGCGACCGCACGGGCGGGTTGAATCGCGCGTTCAAATATCTGTATCAGGTGCGGCTGGTCGGCAAGCGGCTGAAGGCGTGGGACCGGACCGTGTATTACGTCATCAAGTGGGCGCTGTTCGGCGGCATCGCGCTGGCGCTGTTCTGGCGGTACTGAGCGCTCGGGTGCGTGTTCACACGAGCCACACGATGGTCAGCGAGCACACGCCCTGTGCGCCGCGGATCAGCACGCCTTCGATATCCGCCGTCGCGGGACGGCCCGGTGACCAGCGCCGCATAGCGCGCCGATAGACCTGCTGCAAGCCCTCGACGAGTTGCGCCGAATCGAGCAGCACCACCAGATGCTGAACGATATAGCCGATCGCGTTGACCACATACTCCTGCTCGCTGAACCACACCGAGCCGGTTTCCGTGACGCCGAAGCGCGCCCGCACGACACCCACCTCGAACGTTTTCGAGCGATGCCGGCACGCTCTCGGCGGACAGCGGGCGCGTGCCCTTCACGCCCGGCACAGCGGACGCCACCACCGCATCCACGCCAAAGCACGTCGCGATCAGCGCATTCACGTCGTCCAGGCCGGATGCGTCGACGCAAGTGCCGCCCATCGGCGTGAGCGCGGCAATGAACCGTTCGCGCAGATCGCTTGCGGGCGCCGGAAAGATCGGCACGTCGGGACGCGGCCGCGAGGCGGGCTGCCGCCGCACGGATCTTCGATAAAAAGGCTTCGCGCGTCGTCATTTAGCGGGCTTCCGGTTCTTTTTGTACCACTCGTGAAAGGTCTCGGCGGGCGCTTCGGGCAGATCGCGTCCGTGCCCCCAGATTGTTGAGCGGGTTGTACAGCACGAAGTTGGGCAACCGCTTGAGCGCGCGCCACCGAGCGACGCCAGGGTGTTGCGATAAAGCGTCGGACTGGCGAGCAGTCGCCCCGCCATCTTCAACCCCTCCTGCTTCACGAACGGCACTTCGTGCTTGTCCGCGATCACCGCACGCCACTTGTTGATTTGCTCGTGGATGTTTGCCTTCACCGGGCAGACGTTCGTGCAACTGCCGTTCATCGTGAAGGCGAACGGCAGCGCGCTATAACGCTTGAGATCGTAAGTCGGATTGGTGATCGCGCCGATCGGCTCGGAGTACGTGCCGCCGTACGACAAGCCGCCGCTGCGCCGATACACCGGACACGTGGTCATGCACGCGCCGCAGCGGACGCACTTGAGCGAGAACCAGAAGTCGTCCATCGCGAGACGTTCGGAGCGGCCGTTATCGACGAGGATGTAGTGCATCTCCGTGCCCGGACGCGGCGCGCGAAAGTGCGAGGTCGTACTGCGTGATCGGCGAGCCGAGCGCGCTGCGCGACAGCATGCGCACGAACACGCCGAGATCGGCGATCGTCGGAATGATCTTTTCGATGCCGATCGAGGCGATATGCACAGTGGCGGCACATTCGCCGACAGGTCCGCATTGCCCTCGTTCGTGTACACAACGACCGTGCCCGTTTCCGCCACCGCGAAATTGCAGCCCGTCATGCCGGCTGTCTTCTCGCGCACGAAATACGGCCACGTGTTCATGCGCTGGCTTTCGGCGAGATAGTGAATGTCGCTGTTCTTTCGGATCGGTGCCGATGGTCTTGCCGAACAGTTCGGCCACGTCCGCGCGCAGCTTGTGCACGGCCGGCACCACCATGTGACTCGGGTCCTGATGATTGAGCTTGCTGGATGCGCTCGCCGAGATCGGTTTCCATCACCGTGATGCCGCGCGGCTCCAGATAGTTGCGCGTGTAGCACTCGTCGGTGAGCATCGATTTGCTCTTGACGAGCCATGTCATGCCGCGCTCGCTCATCAGCTGGTAGACGAGTTCATTGTGCTCTTCCGCATTGGCCGCGAAATGCACGACGACGCCGTCCTTCTCCGCCTGATCCGCGAACTGCGCGATGTAATCGGCGAGATTGGACAGCGTGTGTTCCTTGATGTCCGATGCCAGTTCGCGCAATGTCTCCCATTCGGGAATGCCGTGCGCCTGCGCATCGCGCTTGGAGCGCAGGTCCCACAGACGCTTGTCGTGGAACGCGACGTGATCGGGCTTCTGCAGGAACGCGCCCGCCGCCTTGCCTTGGCGTGATCGATTCGAACGCTCTTGCTCATGCGCACGCTCTGTTTAGAACCTGCGCGATATGGATGAAACGCGCGTCGAGCTTCATGCGCTCGGCGCAGCCTTGCTGATGCATGAGACACGACATGTCCGCCGGACACGATATATTCCGCGCTCGCGCCGACATGATCGCGCACCTTGTCCTGCCCCATGCGTACCGAGACCGCCTCTTCGGTGACGGAAAACGTGCCGCCGAAACCGCAGCATTCGTCTGGGCGCGCGGACGACACGAATTCGATGCCCTTCACGCCTTCCAGCAGCGCGCGGCTTCGAATACGCCTCGGCCCGCGACTTCCGAATTCGACGTTTCGCGCAGATGCCGCACCGCGCTGCAACTGTTGTGCAAGCTCACGCGGTGCGGAAACTCGGCCCACGGAAAATCGCGCACTTTCAGCACATCGTGCAGGAATTCGACCAGTTCATAGTTATTGCGGCGGACTTTCTGCACCGCGCTGGTCTGTTCGATGGCGATGAAATGCTCGCGCACGTGATGCGTACAACTTGCCGATGGCCCCACGATGTAATCGTAATCGGCGAAGTTGCGTGCAAATACGTGCTCCGCACCGATGTCCTTGTGCGCGCCGTTGTTGGCCATTGGCTGACCGCAGCACGTCTGCGCTTGCGTGCGCAGGACTCGCGGGCTGCGCGACGAATTCGGAGCCTGTTTTGCCGCCGCCGTTTCCCGCGCCGGTTCCCTCGGCGCGCGCCGACGCTCCTACCTTCACGGTCGGCGAAGAGTGGGCGTTCTCGTTCGTCAACGAGCTCGACCCGGGAAAGAGCGGCGGCTACTTGCAGCGGGTCGAGCGAGTGGAAAACGACCACGCTTTTCTAAGCGTGGTCGTCAACGGCGCGCCGGGTAGCGGCGAGCTCGACGAGAGCGCCTGCGTCGTTCGCGGCCCCGGGGTCTCATTCTCGCCGAGCAATGAGGCGCTTCGCTTTCCGCTCTTCGTGGGCAAGGCGTGGGCCGCGGACTATCTGTATTCCAGCGGCGCTTGGTCGGCCAAAGACCATCGCGAAGCGGTCATCTCTTTTGAGCAAGTCCGAACCCCGGCGGGTAAGTTTGAAGCATTTCGCGTCGAATCCACGATCGCTTGGAGCGGCGTCGCGGCTGGAAGCGACGCCGGGCGAGCCCGAGAAACAAGCTGGTATGCGCCCAGCGTCGGCCGCATCGTCAAGCAGCGCTTTGTGGATTTTCCGAACAATAAAAATTCAACGCCCAGCTGGACTCGCTATGAGCTAATCCGCTATTCAACCCTGAGTCAAAACGAGCAGTGAGCTCTCTCTCGCTAAATCAAGAACATCAACGCCATGAAACACTGAAGAAACCGTTCGTCGCGATATCGCTGATTGCTTTCGCCATGATCGCAGCCTGCTCGAAGAAAGCCCCCGGCGCTGCGGGCAATGCGCCGCCCTCTGAATCCTCTGTCCGCAAGCCGGGGCCTACGGATTGGAACGACGACGCAGGCAAAGCCGCTATTGCCGCGGACAACGGTCGAAAAAAACCTATGTCTGCGTCTTTGTTTTTCCGGATATCGGACAACAAGGCACGAACGTCAGAACTGAAGCGTCCCGGGAATGTAGGGGACGTTGGATCTTGGCTGTAATCGGAGAC
>LFJI01000275.1 GCA_001235855.1 Candidatus Burkholderia brachyanthoides | reverse complement strand
CTCAAATTGAAAGGGCTGAGTCCCGTGATGTACAGAACTCAGCCCTCACGGCACTGGACGAATAACTGTCCAACTTCACGGGGTCAGTTCAGAGTGCGCCTTTTTCGTTTTTTGCGTTACAGTCGTCGGCAGTGGTCACATCAAAGAAACTGCTCGTTCACACCAATATGCAGAAGCCGCCGAAAATTCCCGAGTCCGTGCTGGTCGTGATCCACACGCCTGAGCTGGATGTGCTGATCATCGAGCGCGCGGATCACAAGGGTTTTTGGCAATCGGTGACGGGCTCGAAGGACTGCATCGACGAACCGCTGAGCGAAACCGCCGCGCGCGAGGTCGCCGAGGAAACGGGCATCGTGATTGGCGGGCCGCTGGTGCCCGAGCATGCGCTGCTCGACTGGCATCACCGTATCGAATACGAGATCTATCCGCAGTGGCGGCATCGCTATGCGGAAGGTGTCATGCACAACACCGAACACCAGCTCAGCCTGCTCGTGCCGCATTGCCTCGAAGTGACACTCGCGCCTCGCGAACACACCGCGCATTTGTGGCTGCCGTTCCGCGAAGCGGCCGATCGATGCTTTTCGTGGTCGAACCGGGAAGCGATCCTGCAACTGCCCGAGCGCCTCGCGGCGCATAGCCGATGATCGGACTGCGACCGCAGCGCAGCTTCAAGCGACTGCGTCAGGCGCTGTTTTCGGGTCGCCGCCCGCTGCGTTTCTGCTTTACTTCGGGCAATCATGTCCGACTGTTCAAGGGTGGCGTGCAGTTCTTCCCCGCGCTGATCGAACGGATCGATCACGCGCAAAAATCCGTCTCGCTCGAGACGTACATCTTCGCCAACGACGATGCCGGTCGTGCCGTCTCCGATGCGCTCGTGCGCGCGGCCGAACGCGGCGTCGCGGTGCGCGTGATCACCGATGGTGTCGGCACCGCCAGCGATCTGCCGATGTTCAAGCTGTGGAAGGAGAGCGGCGTCGAGCATCGCATCTACAACCCGCATTTGCTGTTCGGGCCGATGGGCTGGTCGCGCACGCATCGCAAGCTCGCGCTGATCGACAACATTTACGTGTTTTGCGGTGGAATCAATATCGTCGACGACTACGATCAGAACGGCGAACGACTGGAAATGCCGCGCTGGGATTTCACGATGGAAGCGCAAGGCCCCATCGTCGAGGATGTGCGCGATGCGTTCGATACGCAATGGCAGCGCATCCGGCTCGGCGTGAAGCCGCGCAAGCCGCGCGCTTCGGGTGCGTCCGGCGATTCCGGTGCTGTTGAGCCAACCAGGCGTGACGGCCGCGAAATGACCCGCTGGGCCGCGCGCCGAGCCGTCTGCTCCCGCCGCCGCGCGCGGCTCGGCGAGATTCACGCGGTCGATCAGCCGTGCGTCGCGTTCGTCGCGCGAGACAATCTGCTCAACCGGCGCGCCATCGAAAAGGCCTATCTGCGCGCCATATCCCACGCGGAACGCGAGGTCCTGCTCGCGAATCCTTACTTCATGCCGGGCCGCAAGCTGCGGCGGGCGTTGTCGAAAGCGGCGCAGCGCGGCGTGCGCGTGTCGCTGGTGATCGGGCGCAAGGAGTTCGTCGCGCTGGATTACGCCACGCCCTTCCTCTACGGCAATCTGCTGAAGTACGGTGTGCGCATCGCCGAATACGAGAAGACGATCCTGCATGGCAAGGTCGCGGTTGTCGATTCGGACTGGGCGACGGTCGGTTCATCGAACCTCGACGCGCTCAGTCTCGTGCTCAACAACGAAGCGAACATGGTGCTCGTCAATCATCGGGAGATTGGCTGCCTGCACGACGCCATTCTTCAGGCGTTTGACGATGGCCGGCCAATCGATGAAAAACATTACGAATCCCGGCCTGTCACGGAGCGGGCACTAAATTGGCTCGCCTATAGCATGTACAGAATGATGATGAAGATGATCACCATCGGACAGTACGACTAACAGACATTTAGCAAGCAATCGCGCAAGAAACCTGTGCCGCCGAGTGTCTTTCACTGCTTCGGACAACGTTTGCGTAAAAATAGCTGCCGATCGTTTCATAACGCACGAAGCGTAAAAAAAATGGGAACTCGGGCAGTCACTAACTGCAATCCGGCGATAACCAGCCACAATAAGCTGGATCAATGTTGGGACTTATCCTATAGACAACATCGATCACATTAGAAACGAGTTTCTAAAAAAATCTTGTATCAAAAGAGAGCGGAGAGCGGCCACAATAATAGAACGTCCGTTCGATTTTATGGATAACATAAGAACGGTAGGGACATCATGCGAAAAGGCGAACAGACGCGGGCCGCGATTCTCGACGCAGCGCTGGAGTTGGCAAGTCGCGACGGGCTGGAGGGTCTCACCATCGGTCTTCTGGCCGAGCGGATGCAGATGAGCAAGAGCGGCGTGTTCGCGCACTTCGGATCGCGCGAAGATTTGCAGGTGGAAGTGGTGAAGGAGTATCACCGCCGCTTCGAAGACGAAGTGTTCTTTCCGAGTTTGCGCGAGGGGCGCGGCCTGCCGCGTCTGCGCGAGATGATGAATCGCTGGATGGAGAAGCGCATTCAGGAAGTGACCACCGGCTGCATTTATATCAGCGGCGCGGTGGAGTACGACGATCGCGCGGCGAGCACGGTGCGCGAGCAGTTGGTGCACAGTGTGACCATGTGGCGTGACGCATTGATGCGCGCGATCGGCCAGTCGAAGGACGAGGGGCATTTGAAGCAGGATACCGATCCGGCGTTGATGCTCTTCGAGCTGTACAGCTTTACGCTCGGCCTGCATCACGACGCGCGCTTTCTGCATTTGCCGGAAGCGGTGCAACTGACGCGGGACGCGCTGGAAAAGACCATCATGTCATATCAGTCGCCGGGATCGGGCGGCGCGGCGAAAAGCTCAGCGAGCACCAGTCCGACAGCGGTGTGACCATCGCATCATACCGACAGCCGTTAGCTCTGCCGACGAATCGGTGCGCGGCGGCCATGAGAACCTGGAGAAGACTCAATGGGACAGTACGCCGCCCCGATTCGCGACATGCAGTTCGTTCTGCACGAGGTGCTGACCGTCGAAGCCGAACTTAAACACATGCCAAGGCATGCCGAGCTGGATACTGACACCATCAATCAGGTGCTCGAAGAAGCCGGCAAGTTCTGCTCCGAAGTCGTGTTCCCGCTCAACCAGAGCGGCGATCGCGAGGGCTGCACACCTATGAGGGCGACGGTGTCGTCAAGACGCCTGCGGGATTCAAGGAAGCCTATCGGCAATACGTCGAGGCGGGCTGGCGGCGCTCGGCTGCGCTCGGTTGCGATCCCGAATACGGCGGTCAGGGCTTGCCCGCGTTCGTGAACAACGCGCTCTACGAAATGCTGAACTCCGCGAATCAGGCGTGGACGATGTATCCGGGCCTGTCGCATGGCGCGTACGAGTGTCTGCACACGCACGGCACGCCGGAGCAGAAATCGGTCTATCTGCCGAAGCTCGTCTCGGGCGAGTGGACCGGCACGATGTGCCTGACCGAACCGCATTGCGGAACCAACCTCGGCATCTTGCGCACGAAGGCCGAGCCGAACGGCGATGGTTCGTACGGGCGCGCCGATGGGCACGAAGGGCATTTCGCTCTTCACCGTGCCGAAGTTCGTGCCGGACGCGGGCGGCGCGGCGGGCGCGCGCAACGGCATCAAATGCGGTTCGATCGAACACAAAATGGGCATCCATGGCAACGCGACCTGCGTGATGAACCTCGACGGCGCGAAGGGCTGGCTCGTCGGCGAGGAAAACAAGGGGCTCAACGCGATATTCGTGATGATGAACGCGGCGCGGCGCGGTTCGGCGTGGGCATGCAGGGTCTCGGCCTGACCGAGGTTGCGTATCAGAACTCGCTGGTGTTATGCGAAGGAGCGTTTGCAGATGCGTTTGCTCACCGGACCGAAGGCGCCGGACAAGCCGGCCGATTTGATCATCGTGCATCCGAATGTGCGGCGCATGTTGCTGACGCAGAAGGCTTATGTGGAAGCGGGGCGGGCGTTTGCCTACTGGGCGGCGTTGAACATCGACAAGTAAAGCTCTCACGCCGATGAAGTGGGGGCGGCCGCCGTGCCCTATTTGCGGACGGTCGGGCATCTTCTCTTATTTCTGGGCGCAGATGGCGTGCGTTGCGCTCGATAACGCCGCTGGCGGGGATGCTTTTTATAAGGCCAAGTTTGCTACTGCGCGGTTTTATTTCGCCAAGCTTTTGCCTGAGACTGCCTCTACCATTCGCGCTGCGCGGGCGGGGGCTAAGCCCATGATGGACTTCGACGAAGCGCTTTTTTGATCTTCTTCGGGAAGCGGCTACTGCAACAAGAGCGCGACACCATAACCATTGTGCCGACGACAGTACCAAAGACGCCTACGAACGGAACGCAAGAAAGCACCCACACAGCACCGCCCGAAAAAAGCCATCTAAACCGCAACAAAAAGAATTCCCAAAGAGAAAAGGATCTCTCGCAAAGTGAGTACTCTGAACATCAAGAAAGTCGCCGTGCTAGGCGCAGGCGTAATGGGCGCACAGATTGCCGCGTACTTGATCAACGCCCGGGTGCCGGTCTTACTACTGTTCGACCTTTCGGCCAAGGAAGGCCCGAAGAACGCGATCGCGCAGAAGGCGATAGAGATCTCTCGCCCGCGCCGCTAGTCCATTGCGTCATTGAATTGGTACCGGCCCAATTCGGCGTGAAGGATCGTCATACTTCCACTTGATCGGCTTCGGGTCGTCCTTG
>LFJI01000274.1 GCA_001235855.1 Candidatus Burkholderia brachyanthoides | reverse complement strand
CATGTAAAGGATGAAGAAGCTCCTATAATGCCAGGGATATTATGACACAGTAGTAATAGGGCGCGATGGAGCGCGGCATCGCACAGATCGCGGCGCTCGCCGGTCTCACCATGTGCCTGTTCGATATCAATCCGAAAGCGCTCGCTGCCGCACAGGCGTATCTGTCGGAAACTTTCGACAAGCTCGTCGCCAAAGGCAAGCTCAAGGAGGCCGACGCGCACGCCGCACTCGCCCGCGTCCGCGACGCGCAGTTCGCAAGTGAGCTGTCCGACTGCGATGCCATCGTGGAGGCGATCGTCGAGGATCTCGATATCAAGCGCGAACTGTTCCGCGAACTCGAAGCCGTGGTCGATGCGCGCTGCATTCTGGCGTCGAACACGTCGTCGCTGTCGATCACCGCGATCACGGCAGGCTGCGCGCGACCCGAACGTGTCGCGGGCTTCCACTTCTTCAATCCCGTTCCGCTGATGCGCGTGGTCGAAGTGATCGACGGCCTGCGCGGCAATCCGCGCGCGGGCGACGCGCTGATGGAACTCGCGCGACGCATGGGCCTACGCCGGTGCGCGCGAAGGCCATGCCGGGCTTCATCGTCAATCACGCGGGGCGCGGCATGAACACCAACGGCCTGCGCGTGGCGAGCGAAGGCGGCGCCGCGAGTTTCGCGGATATCGACCGCATCATGCGCGAACAGGCCGGCTTCCGCCTGGGTCCGTTCGAACTGCTCGATCTCACCGCGCTCGACGTATCGCATCCGGTGATGGAGTCGATCTATCACCAGTTCTACGAGGAAGCGCGCTTCCGGCCTTCGCCGATCACGGCCACACGGCTCGCGAGCGGGCTGATCGGACACAAGGCGGGCGAAGGCTTTTACCGCTATGTCGATGGCAAGCCACAGGTGCCCGGCGAAGCGCCCGCGCCCACGCTGCCTGCGCGCATCTGGATCAGCCGCACCTCGCAGCCGCGTCGCGAGCAGGTGCTCAAGCTGATCGCGAAAAGCGACGCCGCGTGTCACATCGACACCGGCCATACGCCTGCGCCCGATTCGCTAATCATCGTGACACCGCTCGGTCTGGATGCGACCACAACCGCGATCAATGAGCATCTCGATGCGACACGCGTCGTCGCCGTCGATACGCTGTTTCTGCTCGATACCGTCGCGCGCCGCACGATCATGACGACGCCCGCCACCACGCCCGCGATGCGCGACGCCGCGCATGCGCTGTTCGCGGCCGATGGCGTGCCCGTCACCGTGATCCGCGATTCGACCGGCTTCGTCGCGCAGCGCGTGGTGGCGACCATCGTGAATATCGGCTGCGACATCGCGCAGCTCGGACTCCCGCTTACCCATCTCGAGGAGATCAGATGAGCGCCGAATTGCTAACCGACCGTCCCGCGGGCAGCGACACCACGCTCGTGCTCAAACTGTCGAATCCCGGCGCGCGCAACGCGTTGCATCCCGACATGTACGCCGCCGGCATCGAGGCGCTCAACACGGCGGAACGCGACCCGCGCGTGCGCGCGATCGTGCTGACCGGCGCGGACAACTTTTTCTGCTCGGGCGGCAATCTGAACCGCCTGATGGAGAACCGCGCGAAAGATCCATCGGTGCAGACGCAGAGCATCGATCTGCTGGCGGAATGGATCAGCGCGCTGCGCGCATCGACCAAGCCGATCATCGCCGCGGTCGAAGGCGCGGCGGCAGGCGCGGGTTTTTCGCTCGCGCTCGCTTGCGATCTGATCGTCGCCGCCGACGACGCCAAGTTCGTGATGTCTTACGCGCGCGTCGGCCTGACGCCGGACGGTGGCGCGTCGTGGTTCCTGTCGCCCGTTGCCGCGCACGCTCTCGCTAGCGAAGTGCTGCTCGAAGCGAAGCCGATCGGCGCTGTGCGACTGCACGAGGTCGGCGTCGTCAACCGGCTGACGAAGAAAGGCATTGCGCTCGATGCGGCCATCGCGTGGGCGGACGATCTCGGCAGCGTGTCGCCGAAAGCGATGGCGCGCATCAAGTCGCTCATCAACGCGGCGGACGTGCAGCCGCTCGCGGCGCATCTCGACATGGAGCGCGACGCGTTCGTCGATTCACTGCATCACGGCGATGCGCTCGAAGGCATCACAGCGTTTCTGGACAAGCGTCAGCCGAACTACCGATAAGCCCATGGCGCACTACGAATTGCCCAAGCGCCGTCGCATCTACCTGATGCTGATGCGACATGGGCGACATGGCGACGTCACCTACTTCGACGACACGGGCCGCGCGACCGATTCCCCGAAAGCGTGCCGCTCAACGAACGCGGCCGCGAGAAAGCAAGCGTGGCGGGCCGCGCCTTCGCGGCGCAGCGCATCCGCTTCGATCGCGCGATCGTGAGCGGCCTGCCGCGCACGCTGGAAACGGCGCGGCGCGTGCTCACGGAAACCGGGCAAAGCATGGAGCCGGAAGTGTGGCCCGAATGGCAGGAAATTCGCGGCGGCAAGCTCAAGTCGATCTCGACGGCGGATGTCAAGCGCGCGTTTCTGTCCGTGTTCGATGGCGTCGTGCCGGAAGACACGCGGTTCCCCGGCGGCGAAACCATCGGCGAATTGCTGGATCGTGCGTTGCCCGCGATCGCGCGTCTGCGCGAAGACACCGCATGGGATACGGTATTACTGGTGCTGCACGGCGGCGTCAATCGCGCGCTGCCGTCGCATGCGATCAATCATTCGCCGCCCTCGCCCCTGCATGCCGGCGTCCGCAATACGACGATGGAGTTACTCTACCAGCAGTTTCTGCGCTTCAAGGTCGACGACATGGAGTGAAGACACGCTCCAACCCGGAGGAGACAATGACGGACAACGATTTTTCCGCGTTCGAAGGCACGCGGCCGGTCAACCAACAGCAGCGTTTTTTCGAGACTGATGCGCTCGCCGCGTGGCTCGCATCGAACGTCGACGGATTCGACGGACCGCTCGAGATCGAGCAGTTCGCGGGCGGGCAATCGAATCCCACTTTCAAGCTCATCACGCCGGCGCGCAGCTACATGATGCGCGCCAACCGGGATCTGCGGTGAAGCTTTTGCTGTCGGCGCATGCTGAAACGCGTGGTCGATGGCACCGCCGCGAGCACGCAAGCCGTGGACGCGGGCAAACGCGCGCGTCCGATGGCCGAACTCGCATGGCAATACGCTCAAAAGGTCGCGTAACCGGGAGGAAGCTCACAGTATGGACTTCGACTACGCGCTAAAAGTGCAGGCATTGCGCGACAAGCTGCTCGCGTTTTTCGACGAGCACATCTATCCGAACGAGCGCGCGTTCGGCGAGGAAATCGCCGCGAATCGCGCGGCGGGCAATGCATGAATACCGACCGTGCTGATGGAAAACCTCAAGGAGAAAGCACGCGAAGCCGAATTGTGGAACCTGTTCCTGCCCGCATCGGAACGCGGCGCGGGCCTGAGCGCCGCTCTGCGAGATCATGGGACGCGTGCCGTGGACGCCCGAAGTCTTCAATTGCAACGCGCCCGATACCGGCAACATGGAAACCATCGAGCGCTACGGCACCGATGCGCAGAAAGCGCAATGGCTCGAACCGCTGTTGCGCGGCGAAATCCGCTCGGCGTTTCTGATGACGGAGCCGGAAGTGGCGTCATCCGATGGGACCAACATCCGTTGCAGCATCACGCGCGATGGCGACGACTACGTGATCGATGGTTACAAATGGTGGTCTTCGGGCGCGGGCGATCCGCGCTGCAAGGTGTATATCGTGATGGGCAAGACCGACCCCGACGCGCCGAAGCACGCGCAACAGTCGATGATCCTCGTGCCCGCGGATGCGGCCGACGTCACGGTGTATCGTCCGCTCAGCGTGTTCGGCTACGACGCGCCGCACGGCCACATGGAGGTCACGCTCGAACAGGTGCGGGTGGCTTCATCGAATATTCTGTTGCGCGAATGACTCGGCTTCGAGATCGCGCAAGGGCGCCTCGGGCCAGGCCGCATTCACCACTGACCAGGCGCACAATGTCGCGCGTGGCGTTCGGCAAGCCGATCGCACAGCACGGCGTGATGCAGGAGCGGATCGCGGAGGCGCGCATCATGATCGAGCAGGCGCGGCTGCTGACGCTCAAGGCCGCGTACATGATGGACACCGTCGGCAACAAGGGCGCGCGCGGCGAGATCGCGATGATCAAGGTTGCGCGTTCAAACGTCGCGTGTCAGGTGATCGACTGGGCGATCCAGGCGCACGGCGGCGGCATCTGCGATAACTTTCCGCTCGCGCACACGTATGCATCGGCGCGCACGCTGTGGCTCGCGGACGGTCCGGACGAAGTACATCGCAATGCCATCGCCAAACTCGAACGGGGCAAATACGCCGCCGCGTGACGCGCGCTGCTCATGTGGCCGCGGCCGTATCGCGCAGACCGAACAGAGCGCGTTCGAATCCACCGTGAGCACGAGTTCGCCGTTCTGGTTGTGCGCCTCCCAGCGCGTCTTGACGATGCCGCGATCCGGCTTGCTCTTCGACACGCGCTTGTCGAGCACACGCACGGTCAGGCGCACCGAGTCGCCGACGCGCACCGGCAGCAGCCAGCAGATATTGTCGAGGCCGGGCGAGCCCATCGAGGTGGAATCGGCAAGCATGTCGCGCACGAGGATGCCCACCATCGCCGAACAGGTATTCCAGCCGCTCGCGAGCAGTCCGCCGAAATGCGAGGCGCGGCCTGCCTCTTCGCTCAGATGGAACGGCTGCGGATGCCGGCTAGCAACAGCACATTAAGGCACTATCGCCCCCTAAGGAACCGTACGT
>LFJI01000273.1 GCA_001235855.1 Candidatus Burkholderia brachyanthoides | reverse complement strand
GTGGCGTACCTAAAAAAGCTCGATGCCCTGCTTCGGGCGAAGAAGCAGGCCGCGCTGTATAGACCGGAGACATGGGTAACACCTGTTCCAGGACAGGGGTAACCCATGTCTCCGGTCTATACAAGGACGTGAAGCCTTCGAACAGCCACAACAGCATCGTGTAATTTTCCTGCGGCAGGTCGTACGGCGCGAACGCCGCCGGCTTGATGCGCTTCACGTTCCACGGTATGGAAGTACTCGTGACTGCACAGCCCGAGATACATGCGATAGCCTTCGGTCATCTCCGGGCGGCCCTGCACCGGCAGATCCGTGTGATTGCAGATCAGCGCCGTCGATGCACGATGCTCCAGCCCGCCGTAACCATCGCTCACGGCGACGGTCACGAAGACGTAGCGGTCTCGGCGCTTTCTTCGTGCGCGGCTCGAACAGCGCGATCTGCGCTTCGCAGACGCGCTTCAGGTCGGTGGCGAGCCGGTTCATGTCGAGATTGACGACGCGGCCCGAAATTACGATGTCATGCTTCACGCCGTGCGCGGTGAAACTGCCGAGCGCGAATTCGTCCAGCGTCACGGGATGATCTGCGAGTTCGTCGTAATTCGCGGCTTCATACGTGCCGAAGCCCTAACGCTTCGTGCCGCGCGCCTCGGAGAGCGCCGTCGCCCGCCAGTTGCGATACGCGCCGCCCTGCGGCGGTTCGATATCCACGATGCAAGGCGATGCCGACTGCCCTTCCACCGCCAGAAACACACTCGTCGCGTTGAAGAAACCGACGCTGTCGTCCAGATGCGCGGCGCGCACCGATATGTCCCATGCATAGACTTCGTAACGCGGCGTGATCGGACCTTCGACGGGCGCGGCCTGCCACGCGTGCTTGTCGATCTTCTCGATCGCCACCTTGGGCCCGCCGCGCTGAACGCCTGCAGCGTGACAATGTTGCGCGCGAACTCGCGGATCATGTAGCTGCCGGGAATCCACACCGGCAGCATGAAGCGCTGCCCGGCCGGGTCCGGCTCGGCGACACGGTCATACCTCGAACAGATGCGCGGCGGGATTCTTTGGAACGATGCTGTAACGTACCGGTTGCATGGCTGGGATCATCGCGTTGTCCTTTGTTCTTTTTGCGGGCGCTTTCCAGGCGTTCGAAAAGCGGGTCCTAAAACTGAGAGAGGCGCATTGCGCGCCTCCCGTCGTCGAATCGAACCGCTCAGTGCGTGCTCGACAGTTCCTTTTCCAGGCGATCCGCCGGCACCGCGCCCGGCAGACGCCGGCCGTCGGTGAGGAACACAGTCGGCGTGCCGGTGACGTTCATCGTGTGGCCGAACTTCAGGTTCTTGTCGATCGCGGTCGTGTCGCACGAGCCGGCGGTGGTCGGCGCCTTGTGATCGAGCATCCAGCTTTCCCACGTCGTGCCGCGATCCTTCGAGCACCAGATCGACTTGGACTTGGCCATCGAATCCGGCGACAGCACCGGGTACAGGAAGGTGTAGACGGTCACATTGTCGATCGACTTCAGCGTGCTTTCGATTTGCTTGCAGTACGGGCAGTTCGGGTCGGAGAACACCGCGATCTTGCGGCTGCCGTTGCCCTTCACCACCTTCACCGCGTTTTCGAACGGCAGCTTGGCGAAATCGATCTTGTTGGTTTCCGACAGCCGCGCCTCGGTGAGGTTCTTGCTGCTGCGCGTATCGACCATGTCACCGATCAGCACGTAGTTGCCACTGGCGTCGCTATAGACGATCTGCGAGCCCAAGTTCACCTCATAGAGACCGGGAATCGGCGTCTTGTCGATGCTCTTGACGGTCGCATCGCCCATGCGCGATTCGAGCGTCGATTTGAGCTTGTCGGTGGTCTGCTCGGCCTGCGCTGAACAGCCGAGGCCGAGCGTCACGGCCAGCGCGGCAACCGAGGCGAGGGCGAGTCGTAAGGTGAGTTTTATCTGATGTCCTTTGAATCAGCTGACGCGTCGCCCGTGCGCCGCGCCTGCCGGGGAAATAAGCTCAACCGAGCGCCGCCGACACCAGCCAGCGCTTCACGAGCGGCTGCGCGCCGACCAACGCCATGCCGACATTGCGCACCGCGCGCGCGACCGTGCTCGGCACAGCGAACAGCCGCTGCAATCCGTCGGTCGCAACCATGAATTTCTGGATGTCCTCGCGGCGCGCGCGTTCGTAGCGGCGCAACAAAATGGGATCGCCGAGATCGCGAAAGCCTTCCTTGTTCGCAATGACATCCACGAGCGCGGCGACATCGCGCAAACCGAGATTTATGCCCTGGCCCGCGAGCGGGTGGATCAGATGCGCGGCGTCGCCCACCAGCGCGACGCGCGGCGCAATCAGCTTGTCCACCGTCTGCAGCGCCAGCGGGAAACCTTGCGCGGGCGTCACGCATTCGAGCGTGCCGAGCAGGTTCTGCGTTGCCACTTCGACTTGCGCCGCGAGCTGCGCGGGATCGAGCGCGAGCAATTCGTCCGCGTGTTCGGTGCGCGCCGACCAGACGAGCGAAACGTGATCGTCCGGCAGCGGCAGCAGCGCTATGATTTCCGTGTCGCGGAACCATTGATACGCCGTCTCGCCGTGCGCCTTCTCCGCCTTGAAATTGGCGACCACGCCGGTCTGACGATAATCGCGCCGATCAACCTTGGCGCCCATCTGCGCGCGCACCCAGGAATGCGCGCCGTCCGCGCCGATGATCAAATCCGCCTGCAGCGTTTCGCCGCTCGACAGCGCGACGTAAGCCGCGTCGTCATCGACCGTCATGCCCTGCGCGCGCGACTCGAACCACGACAGGCTCGGCTGGAAGCGCAGCGCGGCATCGAGCGATTGCTCGATCAGCGTCGATTCGACGATCCACGCGAGTTGCGGCACGGAAGCCTGGAATGCGGAGAAATGCAGTTTGGCGAAAGCGTCGCCGAAGACACGCATGTCGAGCACCGGGCCGAGACGCTGCTCGAGCGCCTGCCAGACGCGCAGGCGCTCGAGCAGCGTCTGCGAACTCGATGACAGCGCGTAGATACGCGAATCTAACGCGGCGCGCGGCGCGAGCAGCGCGACGCGCAGGCCGGATTGAGCCAGCGCGAGCGCCGCTGTCTTGCCGACGAGCCCGCCGCCGCCGACGATCGCGTGAAAGGTCACGGAGTGCGAAGTCATCCGGACATTATAGCCGTGGGATACAGAACGGGTTTGGGGCATGCGGCACGGGGAAGCGGACGCATTATTCGTGCGGAATCGACACAATGCTCGGACCGCGTGTCTCGGCTACGGCCGGACGGGCGACAGTGACAGTATAATAAAATGTGTTTGTACGATGCGGCTGCTGCGCTGGCGGGCGTTTTTTTACTCGCCGCCCGGCACGCATCGTTGACGAAACCCGCGTGGCCCGCGCCGTCTCAGCAGTTCGAAGGATCCCATGAGCCTCCAATGCGGCATCGTTGGCTTGCCCAACGTCGGCAAGTCCACTCTTTTCAATGCGTTGACCAAGGCGGGCATTGCCGCCGAGAACTATCCGTTCTGCACCATCGAGCCGAATGTCGGCGTGGTCGAAGTGCCCGACGCGCGTCTGCAGGCGCTCGCCGAGATCGTCAAGCCCGAGCGCATCCTGCCGGCGGTCGTCGAATTCGTCGATATCGCGGGGTTGGTGGCGGGTGCATCCAAGGGTGAAGGGCTGGGCAACCAGTTTCTGGCCAATATCCGCGAAACGGATGCAATCACCCACGTCGTGCGCTGCTTCCAGGACGAGAACGTGATCCACGTCGCGGGCAAGATCGATCCGCTGGCGGATATCGAAGTCATCAACATAGAACTCGCGCTCGCTGATCTGTCGACGGTCGAAAAGGCGCTCACGCGTTATTCGAAGGCGGCCAAGTCAGGCAACGACAAGGAAGCGGTCAAACTCGTCGCGGTGCTCGCGAAAGTGCGCGCGCAACTGGATCAGGCGAAGCCGGTGCGAACGCTTGCGCTGTCCGACGATGAACTGCTGCTGATCAAGCCCTTCTGCCTGATCACGGCCAAGCCGACGATGTACGTGGCAAACGTCAAGGATGATGGCTTCGAGAACAACCCGTTCCTCGACGCCGTGCGCAAGCACGCGGAAGCGGAGAACGCGCTGGTGGTCGCTGTGTGCGCGGCGATCGAAGCGGAAATCGCCGATCTCGACGATGCGGACAAGATCGAGTTTCTGGCCAACATGGGCATGGACGAGCCGGGGCTGAATCGCGTTATTCGCTCGGGGTTCAAGCTGCTGAGCTTGCAGACGTATTTCACGGCGGGCGTGAAGGAAGTGCGCGCGTGGACGATTCATATCGGCGATACGGCGCCTCAGGCGGCGGGCGCGATTCACACCGATTTCGAGCGTGGGTTCATTCGCGCGCAGACGATCGCGTTTAATGACTACGTGCAGTTCAAGGGTGAGCAAGGGGCGAAGGAAGCTGGGAAAATGCGCGCCGAAGGCAAAGAATACGTCGTGCATGATGGCGACGTGATGAATTTCTTGTTCACACCGACATAAGTACCATAAGTACCCGTTGACATTCACCTCGGATTCACTAACCTATGGACATTTGCCACGAGGTGGTGAAGTTCGTCTTTGTAAAAGACGAGTAGCGGAGGGCCCTCCGGGCCCGACTCCGAGGCCTGAGGGGCGACATGGTCAGATTGGTCGATGACCGGACTCTGGAGCAATGGTGGGCGCCCAACGCCCTTGATGTTCTTCAGAGGCTTGGCTGCTATGCTAGGGTCTGTTTTCATTCGATGAAATGTGTTTACATCTTGTCTTTTGCATGA
>LFJI01000272.1 GCA_001235855.1 Candidatus Burkholderia brachyanthoides | reverse complement strand
GTTTACAACCATTTCTCACTGCACAAACAAAAACTGCACAAACAAAAATGCCGTTTAGCGTTAACTGAACGGATTAACCGCGTAAGCAGGCTTTATTGCGCCGAAGCACAAGGCTTCAACGAAACACCACTGTCTTGTGCCCATTCAGCACGATGCGATGCTTCACATGCCACTTCACCGCGCGGCGTGAGCGTCACGCATTCGACATCGCGGCCGATCGCGGTGAGCTGATCCGGTGTCATGTTGTGATCCACGCGCTCCACTTCCTGCTCGATGATCGGGCCTTCGTCAAGGTCGGAGGTCACGTAGTACGCGGTCGCGCCGATCAGCTTCACGCCGCAGTCGAACGCCTGATAGTACGGCTTCGCACCCTTGAAGCTCGGCAGGAACGAGTGATAGATGTTGATCGCGCGGCCCGCGAGTTTCTCGCACATGTCGGCCGAGAGAATCTGCATATAGCGCGCGAGCACGACGAGATCGGTGTCGTGCTGATCGACGATCTCGAGCACGCGCGCTTCCTGCACGGCCTTCGCCTCCGGCGTGCCGTTGAGCAGCGGCAGGTGGTGAAACGGAATGTCGTAGCTCGCGGCGAGCTGATAAAAATCCTTGTGATTCGAGATGATCGCCGGAATCTCGATCTGCAATTGCCCGGTGCAATAACGGAACAGCAAGTCGTTCAGGCAATGCCCGATCTTCGACACCATGATGACCACGCGCGGCTTCACCGACGCGTCGTGCAGTTCTCAGCGCATGCCGAGCTCGTCGGCCAGTTCGCCGAACGACTTGCGCAGCGCCTCGACGCCGGGATCGCCGCCGACTTCCTGAAAATGCACGCGCATGAAGAATTCGCCGGTGTGGCTGTCGCCGAACTGCGCGGAGTCGAGAATATTCGCGCCGCGGCTGAACAGAAAGCCGGATACCCCGTGCACGATCCCCGGACGATCCGGGCACGACAATTTCAGATAAGAACTATGTTCGGTCGACATGAGCATTCCTCGTTCGATGCGTGTTGTTTCAGACTGCCGGCCGCTCGTAAAGCGCGGCGATGCCTTCGCAGACGTCCGCGTCGATCCACCGGCGGCGCAGCAGACAGTCGAGCGTTGCGATGCTGGCGTCGACGGTGAACCGGCCCTCTTCGATACGCGCGATGCGATGCTCGCCGACTTCGCCGTCCTGATTGCGCGGCGTGAAGTCTTCGGGAAGCAGCACGTCGTAGACGTAGATCAGCTCGGCCTGCGTGCCTTCGGGCAGCGATTGCAGCACATGGCGCCGCCACGCTCGGCGGTTCGCGCGAGTTCCGATCTCATGCCGGCTTCCTCCCAGCATTCCTTGAGCAGCGTCGGCTCGATGCCGATGCCCCAGCTGATGCCGCCCGCCACGACGTTGTCAAGCATGCCGGGATCGGTGGCCTTGGTGTCGGCGCGACGCGCGATCCACAACTCCGCACAACTTCGGTGCTTTATCCCGATATTTTACGATGCCGTTCAGATGCACCGCGTAGGTCATCGTGCTGAGGAAGCGCGACGCCGCGCGCTCGATGAACGCCAGCGGCGGCGCGTCGAAGTCGTTTCGGATCGCGTAGATTTCGTTGCGCCAGCCGGGGATTTTGCCTTCGGCATGCAATGCGGCGATGACCGCACCGAGCGCGGCGGTACGCGAATTGACATCCGCGAGCGACGGGGAAAGGCGCACCGATGCATCACCGATCTCGAAGACATCGGGCCAGCGGCGAAGCGCGTTGATGTCGCCCCGGCGAATCCAGCCGACGCGCTCATCGCCAATCAGGAACGGTGCGTGGGCGCTCGCATCGAAACGGCGGACGGTGGTGATCGCGGGCAGAATCATGGCGATAAAGAAGAGAAAGTCAGTCGCGCAAGGCCACGCGAATGCCGAGCGCGATGAAGGTCACGCTCGCGAGCCGGTCGAGCCACACGCCCACGCGCGGACGGCGCTTGAGCCACGCGCCGATCATCCCCGCGCCGATGCCGAACGCCGAAAACACCACGACCGTTTGCAGCATGAACACGCCGCCGAGTTCGAACATCTGCAGCATGACGCTCTGCGCGCCGTAAGTATCGACGAACTGCAGCAGGAACATGATGAAGAACAGCGTCACCTTTGGGTTCAACATGTTGCCGATCACGCTCTGACGGAATACGGTCGACAGCGGCAGGCTCGAGCGTTCGTGCGCGGTCGCGAGCCCGTGGCTGTGCAGCGCCTTGATGCCAATCCAGACCAGATACGCCGCGCCCGCCAGCTTCACCGCCTGAAACGCGAGCGGCGACGAACGCAGCAACGTAACGTCGCGATGCCGAGCGCCGCGAGCGTCGTATGGAAGATCACGCCGGACGCGAAACCGCACGCGGCGACCACGCCCGCGAGCCGTCCTTGCGAGATGCCGCGCGCGAGCACTTGCAGGTTGTCCGGCCCCGGTGCGAGCGTGATCGCGACGGACGCGGCGAGAAAGAGCAGAAAGTTTGGCATCTCAATATCCCGCGAATTCGCACACGGTGTAGAGCGGCACGCCGGCTTCGCGCAGCAGCTTCGAGCCGACGAGATCCGGCAGATCGATGATCGCCGCCGCTTCCACCACGTTCGCGCCAAGGCGCTCGAGCAGGATCTTGCCCGCCATCATCGTGCCGTCGGTCGCGACCAGATCGTCGACGATCACAATACGGTCGCCCGGCTTGCACGCATCCTCGTGGATTTCGACGGTCGCGCTGCCGTATTCCAGGTCGTACGACTGCGAAATGGTCTTGTCTTGTACGGCAGCTTGGCCCTTCTTGCGGATCGGCACGAAGCCGAGGCTCAGCTCGTACGCGAGAATCGGCCCGATGATGAAACCGCGCGCATCCAGACCCGCGATGGTGTTGAGCTTCGCGTCGATATAGCGCTGCACGAACAGGTCGATCAGGGTGCGCAATGCGCAGCGATCTTGCAGAACGGGCGTGATATCGTGGAACTGCACGCTGGGTTGCGGCCAGTTTTCGACGGTGCGCACGCGCTCCTGGATGAAACGCGCGGCATCGAGCTGGGCGTGCGAGAGAGATTGAGACATGACTTCTCCGAAGTCCGCGCTTCGAGGCCGCGGCTGCCTTCAGATGAAAAGATGAGTTCGCCGCCTGGCGATTGCGCGACAGCCGTTCCTCGGCGAGCGCCAACACTTCGGGCAGGCCGCGCAGAACGACGAGTCCTTCGCGCGCAGCTTGGTTTCGGGGCCGGGCCGCCACGGATGCCGTGACGCCGGATCGTGGTCACCTCGACACCCCGGCCGACCAGTCCGAGATTGTCGAGCGAATGCCCGACGGCTTCGGAATTCTCGTCGATCGGTACGGATTGTAGCCGCACCTGCTCGTGGCCATCGTCGTCGATGTCGTCCGCGCCGTGGAATTAGCCGCGCAACAGGCTGTAGCGCGCATTTCCTCGACGCGCCGCATCGGCACGCCCATCAAGACCAGCGTGTGCGACGCGAGCATCAGACTGCCTTCGACGATCTCCGGAATCACTTCCGTCGCGCCGGCGGCGGTGAGCTTTTCAAGATCGGCATCGTCCACCGTGCGCACGATCACTGGCAGCGTCGGCTCAAGTTCGTGGATGTTGTGCCGCACGCGCATGGCCGAAGGCGTGTTAGCGTAGGTGATCGCCACCGCCGCCGCGCGATGCAGGCCCGCCGCCAGCAGCGATTCGCGCCACCCGGCATCGCCGAACACGACGGATTCGCCCGCCGCCGCGGCCGCCGCGACGCAGTCCGGATCGAGATCGAGCGCCACGTAGGAAATGCCTTCTTGCTCCAGCATGCGCGCGAGATTCTGCCCGGCGCGCCCGTACCCGCAGATGATCATGTGGCCGCTCTGCTTCAGGCTCTGCGTCGCGATTTTCGTCATCTGCAACGATTGCAGCATCCATTCCCTCGAAGACAGCCGCAACACGATGCGGTCCATGCTCTGGATGATGAACGGCGCGGCAAGCATGGACAGCAGCATCGCGGCAAGGATGGCCTGAAGAATCGTCGAATCGACCAGATGCGAGTCCAGAATCAGGTTCAGCAGCACGAAGCCGAATTCGCCCGCCTGCGCGAGACCGAGGCCCGTGCGCATGGAGACGCCTTGCGGCGAGCCGAAGAGGCGCGCGAGACCGGTGATCATCACGGCCTTCAGCAGAATCGGCACGATGAAGAAACCCAGCACCAGAAACGGATGCTCCCAGATCACGCGCGGGTTGAGCAGCATGCCCGTGGTCACGAAGAACAGCCCGAGCAGCACGTCGCGGAACGGCTTGATGTCTTCTTCGACCTGATGCACGTACGGCGTCTCGGAAATCAGCATCCCGGTGATGAACGCGCCCAGCGCCAGCGACAGACCGAACTTGTCCGTGATGAACGCCGCGCCGAGCGTCACCAGCAACTAGGTTCAGCATGAACAGATCTTGCGAGCGCCGCCGCGCGACTAGATCGAACCAGCGCGTCATGAACTTCTGGCCGATGAACAGCAGCACCGTCAGCGCGACGACGATCTTGATGGCCGCGATGCCGAGCCACATGGCGAGTTGCGACGAACTGCCGTTGCCGAACGCCGCGATGATGAGCAGCGGCACTACCGCCAGATCCTGGAACAGCAGCACGCCGAGAATGTTGCGCCCGTGCTCCGATTCGAGTTCGAGCCGCTCGGCCAGAAGCTTGCTGACGATCGCCGTCGACGACATCGACAGCGCGCCGCCAAGCGCGAAGCTAGTCCATTGCGTCATTGAATTGGCACTGGCCGAATTCGGCGTGAAGGATCGTC
>LFJI01000271.1 GCA_001235855.1 Candidatus Burkholderia brachyanthoides | reverse complement strand
GCTCATGCAAAAGATAAGATGTAAACACATTTCATCGAATGTAAACAGACCCTAGGCTTAATTGCTTACGAACGCAACAAAAAGAACCAGAACCGCACGTTCCGGTAAGCCCGATGCCCCGGCCATGCAAACCGATCGCACCGACCGCGCCATCCTGCGTCAGCTTAAGCGCGATGCATCCATCTCCAACGTGGCGCTCGCGGCCAAGGTCAATCTGAGCGCGCCCGCCTGTCTCCGACACGTCGAGCGGTTGCGCGATGCCGGTCTGATTCGCGCCACGGTGGCGCTGCTCGATCCCAAGGCGCTGGACGCGGGCATGCTCGTCCTAATCGGCGTGGTGCTCGACCGTTCGACGCCCGAGTCCTTCACCGCATTCGAAAAGGCTGCGCAGAAGGTGCCCGGTTGCATGGAGTGTCCGTCGTCACCGGCGAGTTCGATTTCTTCATGCTGATCCGCACGCGCGACAGCGACAGCTTCAATCGCCTGCATGCGGAGAAGCTCTGTATCTGCCCGGTGTGCGGCAGATACAGAGCTTCATCGTATTGCGCAAGATTTTATCGACGACAGTATTTCCTATTTCCGATTTAGTTCTTTCGGATACCGTATTACATGCGGCAGCAGCCGAACCACCCACGCAACGCGTCAAACCCCGTTCCAAACTGTGAGAATTCGCTTGCGAAATAGCAAGACTATTTCCGCCCTTAGCACCGGGAAAACGCTAATCGAAACCGCTAAAAGCCGTGCATATAGTTTGCCTATTCAATTCGGACGCACACATCGAACGATAAAATCAAAGTTTGGGATCACACGATTTCAAGGCTTTAAAAGCGCTGCGTCTGTCACACCTTTCTCGAGTGAAAGCCGCCGCAAAGTAACCGGCAGGTAACACCCACTATCTGAACGTGATCGACGATTAGTCGACCCACACCGACCATCGAAAGAAAAGAACGGAGGAAGACATGGCGCAGAATCAGGATGACGACACACAAAGCAACGCAAATCGGATGAACGCAGGCCGCCGTGGCTTGATGCAAAGCGCGGGACTCGGCACCGCCCTCTCGCTGCTCGGCGGCGTGACGGGCGCCAGCGGTCTGATCTCAACGGCGCAAGCCGCCGAAGCGCCCTTTCCGCAGCACAAAAAGTGGAAGATCGTCTTCGTGAATCACGTGACGACCAATCCCTTCTTTGTGCCGACGCAATACGGCATTCAGGACGCGTGCGGGCTGCTGGGCATGGATTACCAGTGGACCGGTTCCGCCACGTCTGACGCAGGCGAAATGGTGCGCGCGGTGAATTCCGCGATCGCCGCCAAGGCCGACGCCATCGCCGTGCCGATCGTCGATCCGAACGCATTCGACAAGCCGATCCAGGCGGCGCTCGACGCCGGCATTCCGGTATTCGCCTATAACGCAGACGCGCCGCGCGGCAAGTCCAGTCCGCGTCTCGCCTACATCGGGCAGGACCTGTACCTGTCGGGTTATCAGATGGGCAAACGCATCGCGAACCTGATCGACAACGGTATGCTCGCGCTCTTCATCGCGACGCCGGGCCAGCTCAACATTCAGCCGCGTCTGGACGGCGCCAGCGACGCGATCAAGAAGTCGGGCAAGAAAATCGATATTCAGACCGTGGTGACGGGCGCGACCGTCAACGAGGAACTGTCGAAGATCAAGGCGTTCTATCTCGGCCATCAGGACCTGAAAGGCATGTTCGCCGTGGATGCGGGCAGCACGCAAGGCGTCGCGCAAGTGATGAAGGAATCGAACCTGCCGTCCAAAGGCGTGCATAGCGGTGGCTTCGATCTGTTGCCGCAGACCATCCAGCTCATTCACGACGGCTTCCTCGATTTCACCATCGACCAGCAGCCGTATGTGCAAGGCTTCTATACGGTGGTGGAGGCGTTCACGTTCCTCACATCGGGCGGACTGGTCGGGCCGGCGAATATCAACACCGGTCTCAAGTTCGTGACGAAAGACACTGTCGATCTGTATCTCAACACGTCCACGCGCTACGAAGGCAAGACCACCAAGCCGCAAATCGTGCCGATGAAAGGCGCCATCAAGTCTTAACGTTCAAGCACGATGAATACGGTGAACGAATCCGGCAAAGCGCCGACGCCCGCGCCGGTCGCAAGACCGCGCGGCGCGCTGTTGTCCAACTGGGCGGCGGAATTGCGCATTCTGCTCGTCGCGATGCTGCTGGCCACGTACTTCCAGATCGTCAATCACGACTTTCTGCTGTCCAATGCAAGCCTCGTCAATCTGACGCAGTTCATCGCGCCGGTAGCGATCATCGCGTTCGGCGAGATTATGTTGATGATCGGCGGCGATATCGATCTCTCGGCGGGCATGGTGTTCGCGTTCGCGTCGTTCATGATGGTGTTCGCCAACGACGCGGGCGCGCCCATGTGGCTCGCGGTGATCGCGGGACTCGTCGCGGCCGCGATCATCGGCATCGTGAACGGCGCGGTGACGGTGTATCTGCGCCTGCCTTCGTTCGTCACCACGCTAGGCACGCTGTTCCTCATCAACGGCATCACACTCACGCTCTCACGCGGCGTGCCGGTCGCCACGCCCGGCACGCCGGAGTTCGCCGCCGTGATGGGTTCGTGGGGCTATAGCGAGATACTCTGGACCATCGTGCTCGGCCTGATCATGCATGTGCTGCTGAGGCACACGCGCTGGGGACTGCATACGCAGGCGGCGGGCGCAAATTCGCTCGGCGCAAGCGAAGCGGGCATTCATGTGAACCGCCTGCGCATTGGTAACTTCATTCTCGCCGCCGTGCTCGCGGGTTTCACCGGCATTCTCGAAGGATTCCGAATCACTTCCATCGACCCACAAGCGGGCAGCAACCAGATCATGTTTCTGGCGGTCGCGGCAGCCGTGATCGGCGGCACGCCTTTGAGCGGCGGTTCGGGCACCATCGTGGGCGGACTGATCGGCGCGGCGGTGCTCGGCATTCTCAACGACGGCTTCACGCTGATCGGAATCAACGCGTTCACGTTCAACATCATTCTCGGCGCCGCGATTCTCGCCGCGATGATCTTCAACATCCACGTCGGGCGCATTCGCCGCAAAGGAGCGAAGTGATGGCTGACACACAGGCGGCCACCACCGGTCTCGCGCTGCGCGGCGACAACCTCGTCAAGCGCTTCGGCGCGGTGACGGCGCTCGACGGCGTATCGCTCACATTGGGTCAGAGCGAGATTCTCGGCGTGCTCGGCGACAACGGCGCGGGCAAATCGACGCTCGTGAAAATCCTCACGGGATTTCATCAGCAAACGGACGGCAAACTCTACGTGCACGGCGATGAAACGCTCATGCGTTCCGTCGATCACGCGCGTTCGCTCGGCATCGAATGCGTGTATCAGGATCTCGCGCTCGCCAATTCGCTGTCGATCTACCACAACATGTTCCTGAATCGCGAGATCGTGCGCAGCGGGCCGTCTCGCATGCTGCGTCTCGTCGATCACAAGCAGATGCGCGAACGCGCCGCGCAATTGCTCGACGATATCGGCGTGCATGTGCCTTCGGTCGATCTGCCGGTGGAGCGTCTTTCAGGTGGTCAGCGGCAGGCCATCGCGGTGGCGCGGGCGGTGAATTCCAACGCGCGCATCTTGCTGCTCGACGAACCGCTCGCCGCGATGGGTGCGCGCGAGGCCACGCTCATCATCGATCTCGTGCTGCGGCTGAAAGAGAAAGGCGGGTTGTCGATCATCATGATCATGCACAACTATGCGCAGACGCTGGATATCGCGAATCGCATCATGCTGATGCAGCGCGGCCGCGTGACTTACGAGCAGCGTAGCGCGAATACATCGGTGGCGGAACTGATGGATATCGTGAGAAGAGAATACCGGGCGATGCGCGCGACCACCGCCCAATGATTCCCTGAGCCCATCGCGGTGACCCGACACGCACTCGTATGGATTACCGCCATCCCGACAAACGCAAGAGCATGCACGGATGCATCGTGCAGGATCTCGACATGCAGATCGTCAGCGTCAGCGGCGCGTTGACGCTATGCAAAACCTATGGTGTGAGCTGGCCTGTGCTGCGCGAAGCGACGCGCGTGCTGGTCGCCAAGGGGCTGGTCGTATCGAAGCCGCGTGTCGGCAGCGTGGTGCGCCTGCGCGACGAATGGCACATACTCGACCCCGACGTACTGGTGTGGACCGTCGGCAATCTGCCCGAGGGCGCGTTCTGTTCAATCGCTGATGACAGTGCGGCAGATCATCGAACCGGCGGCGGCCGCACTCGCCGCGATCAGCGCCACCGACGAGGACATCGAACATATCGGCGCGGCGTATGCACGCATGGAAGACGCACCGACCGCCGACGCGCTGCTCGAACCGGGGGGACCTCGCGTTTCATCGCGCCATCATGTCGGCGACGCACAACGACATGCTCGCGTATATCGGCAATATGCTGTCGCTGGCGTTGTCGGAGTCCATCAAGCTGACGAGCCGCCACCCAATACGCACGCGCTTTCCTTGCTGCGTCACAAGGCGATCTTTGCTGCGATCGCGCATCGCGATGCGCTCGCGGCGCGTCAGGCAAGTGTGGTGCAACTCGACAATGCGCGCGCCGGATGCCAATTCCATACTCGGCGGCGCGCCGCTCGAACCGGATCGCCCCTTCTCCGTTAAAGCGCCTTGGCGTTCAACACATACCGATGTGCTGATTTACAACACGCAAACGTTAAACTTGCGCGATCGCCTAAAGCTTCTTCGCAGTCTTCCGTGAGCTAAAGTCAGAAGTGGTGTAAGGGGGAGTTGAGGCGGGAAATTGAAGGC
>LFJI01000270.1 GCA_001235855.1 Candidatus Burkholderia brachyanthoides | reverse complement strand
CCGCCTTCAATTTCCCGCCTCAACTCCCCCTTACACCACTTCTGACTTTAGCTCATCGCAATGAGGGCGTGTTATTTGCATCTACGCAGTTATCACGATGTGCAAATGCAAATAAGTCGAATCAACTACAGAATCGGTAGCCGACGCGCAAACAAGTCACGATCGGATTGAGTGTGATCTTCGCTTGGGATTGCACGTTGAGCGTACCCACGGGTGTTTGCGCTGCAGTGTTCAGCGTTGCGGTCGCCTTCAAAGGAATGTATGAGACAGAAAAACCCCGCAAACCAATGTTGTGTGAAGTTGTAGACAGCGCCTACATTAAAGACCGGTGCCCACGAACTATCCGTGTCGACGTTGGTCGGACCATGCAGCACGGAGCCTTCGAATTGAGTATTGGTGATCTTCGCGTCGCTGAACCAGACATGCGTCACGCCGATACCCACGAACGAACGGACCTTCGCTTCAGGCTTGTTGAAGAAGTATTTGAAGAGCAGCGTTGGACTCCATTGCTTTGCGCTGCTGCCAAGTTTGGCCGTATTGCGAGAGGGTGCCGGTGCCCTCGAGATCGAATGTCGGCGGAATACCTATTTCGAGTTCCGCCGCGATGTGGTCGCTGGCAAAGTAGCCGAATGTGAAACCAGCGGTATCAGAACTCGAGATACCCGCGCCAGTGCCCGATACGCTGCTATCGATAGGGGCAAAATGAAACCAGCCCACCGTGCCGTAGAAGGATCCAGCGGATTGTGCATGTGCCACGCCCGACATACACGCTAACGCTGCGATCCCGTGATGACTTGTTTTATTCTCAATTTGTGCTCCTCCGAAAAAGCACGCTCATTATGAACACAACGTTTCACATAAACCATAGCGGTGTCGTAGAACATTTTCCCTAGGTCTGAACGGCTCTGGGAGCCATTGCGCGGCGCTTGCGTGCGTTTCGTTCATGCGGTGTTTTACGCAACTGACGGCTCCATCAAGCCCCCGAACGGGGTAACAAAAACGCGACCAACGGAATATCCAGAATGGCACGGCTTGCACGACTCTACGTTCCCGAACAGCCGCAGCATGTCATCCTGCGAGGTCTCGACCAGCAGCCCGCATTCGTCGACGACCAGGACTACGAGCTTTTCATCGACTGTTTGAGGACTGCCTCACGTGATCATCATCTTTCCATCCACGCTTACGCGCTGATGCCTCAGGCCGTGCATCTGCTCGTCACGCCTCGCGACGAGTCGAGCCTGCCCAAGGCGATGCAGGCAGTGGGGCGCCGTTACGTGGCGCACTTCAACCGGCGTTACATGCGGCGCGGCACGCTCTGGGAGGGCCGCTATCGCGCGACGGTGATCGAGGGCGAGCGCTACTTCCTGCTGGCGACGCGCGTGGTCGAGATGGTGCCGGTGCGTGCGCAACTCGCGGCCACGCCGCAGGACTACAAGTGGTCGAGTTACCGGCATCACATCGGGCTCACGCTCGATGGGTTGATCACCGACCATCCGCTGCTCTGGTCGCTCGGCAATACGCCGTTCGAACGTCAGCATGCCTACAAGGAACTGTGCGACCAGCCGCTCGACGAGCGCGAGGCCAATCGTCTCCTGCAGGCGACGCTTAAGGGCTGGGTGCTCGGTAGCGACGCCTACCGCGAATGGGCGTCGGGCGCAGCGAACCGGCGCGTATCGCCGCTGCCGCGCGGACGACCGCGCAAGGTGCGGGAGACGCCTCAAACGCAGTGACGGCGCTCTGAGGCCGCCCCGAGATCATCCGAAACAAAGAAAACGGCGTCCGTGCTGTTTCTTTTCCCTCCGTTCGATGCACCCTCAATATATTGGGGGTCAGCAGTCTGAGGGTGCCTGTAACAGGCACCCTCAGCGGAATCCAGTGTTAAAGATTAAATATTCAAAACGCAAAAAGGAAAAGCGGTAGTGGCGAGTCGTTCGTCCGCCATCCGTGCCGGACGTTCCGGGGCAGATGATCCCCGGCGGACGAGCGGCGCCGCTACCGCTAAGCAGCCTGTGCGACCAGGCCTGGCCGTTGCGGCTGCAAAGCCGCAACGTTGGCGAGTGCCACTTCGTTCAGATTTTCCTGCTCGTCGGACACTTCGTTCTTGGTGGATACAACCTCCAGCGCGGTTTCTTGAATGGCCTGTCGGGCGGCCGCCGCTTTTTTGGTCTTCCCCCGCGCGTGACGGCGGCTGGCAGCCCCCCACACCACGTTGTTCTGCAAATCGTGCTTGTGCGCGACGAACTTTCCGGTGCAGCGGCAGCAGGAGGTCATCTGCAGCATGCCGACGTCGAAGAAGCGCACGAGCGTCCAGGCCCGCGTCAGATCGAGCACGGCTTCGGAGCAGCTGTGGCTGCAGTGCTCGAGATACAGGCACAGGCGGATATCCCTTGGTCTGCCCGTCGAGATGCAAGCAGCCGGCCTCGTTCTTCAGGAACAAATAGGTGTTGTAAAAAAGCGATGCGTGGATGTTCGGCAGCCACGTCATGTACCAGTCCGCAGAGAACGGCAGCATGCCCTTGGGCGGCGACATGCCCTTCACTTCGCGATAGAGACGGATCATGCGGTCACGGGAGAACGTGAGTTCGCTCTCGAGCACTTGTATGCGCACGCGCCAAGTTCGATCAGTGCGATGGCGCGAAACACGTCCTGGGCGTCTTCGGTGAGGCTCTTTTTCAGCATGGCTCGCTCCGTCTTTCTGAGGGGATTTACGCGAACTGTTCAGCCGGCTGGCTAGCCAGCAGGATTGCGGCGTGCGTCGGCGCGATTTCCGTGTTCTTCGCGGGTTGCGTCAGGGCCGACAGCATCGAGTGATCGTTGAAGCGAAATGCGCAAAGCAGGTTATCGGACGAAGCCAACTTCACACTTGTGCGAGCGTGAGCCCGGACAGCAGATCCGCGAGTTCCTTCGACAGACCGAGCCGGAACATGCCGATGGCGCGGTCCTCACGCAGCAGACGCTGGGCGAGCATGATGTGCGACAAGTTGATTTCCCGGATCGATTCAAGCGTTTCACGACCGTTCATGGCTGCAACTTCCAGTAAATCCCCGAATTTCTTGTCGGCTTATGCCGCTATCTTTTTTGTGCCTCACCGGGATCGTTGTCCCGGCATGTCTTGCTTTAACATTTGTATCAGCGCGTTACATCTTGTAACAGCTACTGTGAAACGGCCTCTAAGAACAGTCTCAAACGATTGCAAGACCATCTCAATAATATTTTGTTGCAAACAACACTTGGCATCGGTAAGTTTTGCGATGCGGTAAAATTGGGTAAAAACTAACGGGTTTTGGGCGGATAAAAGCTAACAGCGCATAATGTGACAGGCAGATTTTTGTAGGAGTATTTGCCTGATGCCCGTAATAAAGCGGGTTGGCGGGATCGGTTGACGTCTTACGAATACATTTTCAAGATGAGTCCGATAGGGTAAAATCGGAAAAAATGCCGCACTATCGTTTTTACCGATGTGCCGCATTGAATGTAATTTGTACTTTTGTCGAGTTACATCTGAACAATAAGCAAATGTTTCGGCTTAAATTAACGCTGAGGAATGGTAGATTCCCCGACACATTTTTTCAGGTCGACGCTCATGTCCGGCAATACCCTTGGCACGCTGTTTATCGTCACGAATTTCGGCGAGTCTCACGGTCAGGCCATCGGCTGCGTGATCGACGGCTGTCCGCCGGGCATGGCGCTTACCGAAGCCGATATCCAGCAGGAACTCGACCGCCGCCGCCCGAGCACGTCGCGTCACGTCACTCAGCGTCAGGAAGCGGATCAGGTCGAAATTCTCTCCGGCGTGTTCGAAGGCATCACGACCGGCACGCCCATCGCGCTGCTCATCCGCAACACCGATCAGCGCAGCAAGGACTACGGCAACATCGCGCAGAGCTTCCGTCCCGGCCACGCGGACTACACCTACTGGCAGAAATACGGCGTGCGCGATTATCGCGGCGGCGGTCGTTCGTCCGCGCGTCTGACGGCGCCGACGGTCGCGGCCGGCGCGGTAGCGAAGAAGTGGCTGCGCGAGAAGTTCGGCCTGGAGACGCGCGGCTGCATGAGCACGCTCGGCGAGATCCCGATTCCCTTCGTCGACTGGAAGCATGTGCCGGACAATCCGTTCTTTTCGCCGAATGCGGACATCGTGCCGGAACTCGAAGCGTACATGGACGGCCTGCGCCGCGACGGCGATTCGATCGGCGCGCGCATCGAAGTGGTCGCGACGGGCGTGCCGGTCGGGCTGGGCGAGCCGCTTTACGATCGTCTGGACGCCGACATCGCCTACGCGATGATGGGCCTGAACGCCGTGAAGGCAGTCGAAATTGGCGCGGGTTTCGCGAGCGTCGGGCAGCGCGGCTCGCAGCACGGCGACGAGATGACGCCCGAGGGCTTCGCCACCAACAACGCGGGCGGCATTCTCGGCGGCATTTCGAGCGGGCAGGACATCACGGTGTCGATCGCCATCAAGCCGACCTCGAGCATTCGCACCCCGCGTCAGTCCATCGACAAGGACGGCGCGCCCGCGACCGTCGAGACCTTCGGCCGTCACGATCCGTGCGTGGGCATTCGCGCGACGCCGATCGCGGAGGCGCTGCTTGCGCTGGTTCTGATGGACCACGCGCTGCGGCATCGCGCACAATGTGGCGATGTGATGGTCGGCACGCCGCAGATCGCGGCCCAGATGCCGGCGAAGTAAAGCCATCGAGTTAAAAAAGGGCGCTGGTGGAAAAAACCAGCGCCCTCAGACTGCTGACCAATCCCATGTTTTGGAAAACGTGGGGTTTAATGAGATGGTCACCTCCACCCAACAGGCAGGTT
>LFJI01000027.1 GCA_001235855.1 Candidatus Burkholderia brachyanthoides | reverse complement strand
TCAGCTGAAACCACCACCGCCTTCAATTTCCCGCCTCAACTCCCCCGTACACCACACTACTTCTGACTTTAGCTCCCGCCCGCGGCGACAGCGCGGCTGCGGAAGTCGGGCGACCACGTTGATATTGGTCATTTCCGCGAGCATCGCGGGGTTGTTGATCTGCCGCGTATAGCCCTTTTCCGGCCGATGCCGCACCGTCTGCCCATGCACGCCGGTTGCGCCATGCTCTGCAGTTCGTGGCAGTACACGGCGTAACACGTCGCGAGCGCGTTGGCGACAAGCGCTTCCGCGTTCCAGTTCGTTGTCGCCGGGCGATTGCAGCGCGAACAGCGCATCGCGCAAGCCTTTCGAAAACGACACGTGCGCTTCGCTCAGCACGACTGGCGCCTTGCCCGCCACGAACTGCACGGCGACGCCATCCACGCCATCCATACTCGTGCCGGACATCAAACCGAAGTACACGCCATCGGCTTTGCCGGTTTCCGCTGCCTCGATCTTCTTCGCCACATCTTGCTCCTCTCTGTGCCTGCTTATCGACCGTTCAGGCGGGATTATCCGCGCATCCGGCGCGCGTGTTAAGCCACTTCCGAGCGCCATTTAGGCCGATGACGCTTTGCTCGCGCGCCGCGAAACGGCATGGAAGCGCCCCTCATCGCGTAAAATCTTGAACCTGAACAAGCAATTGCGCACGATTCCCGTACCCGGGCCCGCGCCGCAGTGCAGCTCCGCGACGAAGTTGTCGGACCTCACGATGCGTCCCGGTGCGCCGTCATCGGCGCGCACCCGCCGCCATCGAACCCTTTTGACTTTCAAGCCTCGAGCATGACCACTGATTCCAATGCTTCGTCCGCGCCCGCCGCGAAAGCCTTCCCGATCACCGACGAGGTGAAGAGCGCGCTCGCCATCGCCAAACGCGGCTGCGACGAACTGCTGATCGAAGACGAATTCGCGCAGAAACTCGCGAAGAGCGCCGTGACGGGCACGCCTTTGCGTATCAAACTCGGCCTCGATCCGACCGCGCCGGACATCCACATCGGCCATACGGTCGTGCTGAACAAGATGCGCCAGTTGCAGGATCTCGGCCATCAGGTGATTTTTTTGATCGGCGATTTCACCTCGTTGATCGGCGATCCGTCGGGCCGCAACGCCACACGCCCGCCGCTCACGCGCGAGCAGATCAAAACCAACGCGAAGACGTATTTCGAGCAGGCCGCGCTCGTGCTCAATCGCGAAAAGACCGAAATCCGCTACAACAGCGAATGGTCGATGCCGCTCGGCGCCGACGGCATGATCAAGCTCGCGTCGCGCTACACGGTCGCGCGCATTCTGAAGCGCGAGGATTTCACTAAGCGTTTTCAGAGCGGCGTGCCTATTTCCATCCACGAATTCGTGTATCCGCTGATGCAGGGTTACGACTCCGTCGCGCTGAACGTGGACCTCGAACTCGGCGGCACGGATCAGAAGTTCAATCTGCTGGTCGGCCGCGAGTTGCAGAAGCAATACGGCCAGGAGCAGCAGTGCATTCTGACGATGCCGCTGCTCGAAGGTCTCGACGGCGTCGAAAAGATGTCGAAGTCGAAGCACAACTACGTCGGTATCAGCGAGAAGCCGACGGACATGTTCGGCAAGCTGATGAGCATCTCCGACGTGTTGATGTGGCGTTACTTCGAACTGCTGTCGTTCCGTCCGATGAGCAAGATCGAAGGTTACAAGCGCGAAGCCGAGGGCGGCCGCAATCCGCGCGACTTCAAGGTGATGCTCGCGCAGGAGATCGTGGCGCGTTTCCATTCGACCGCGGACGCGGAGCGCGCGCTCGAGGACTTCAACCATCGCGCGAAAGGCGGCGTGCCGGACGATATTCCGTCGGTCACGCTGGCGGGCGCGCCGCTCGCTATCGGCCAGTTGCTGAAGCAGGCGGGCCTCGTGCCGTCCACGAGCGAGGCGCTGCGCAACATCGAGCAGGGCGGCGTGAAGATCGATGGCGCGACCGTTTCCGACAAGGGCCTCAAGATCGACGCGGACGAGTTTGTCGTGCAGGTGGGCAAACGGCGCTTTGCCCGCGTGACGCTCACGGCATGATCGCGCTGATCCAGCGTGGCAGACGCGCCGATGTGCGCGTCGAGCGCGTGACCGGCGCGATCGACGCGGGCCTGTTCGCGATGAAGCTGCCGCTTCAGGACGCGCGTAACTGGCCGCTGCTCAATTGCAGCATCAACACGGTCGATTACGATGCCGACGGCGCGCAGGTCGTTGCGTGGGGCGATGTCTCGCATCTCGCCACGGATACCGACGACGATAGCTTCCGCAAGCGTGCTTAATCCGGTTTCATCGCGACACGGCGGCGCGCGCTTGGACACGTTATTCGTATAGCCCCAGCGCACGACGCGCGCGATCATCCTCACACTCGGATTCGCGATCATGCGTCGCGCGGGGAGGAACGTGTACAATCCAAGCATGTGCTGCGCTCAATCCGGCAACAGATCGACGCCCGCGCTGAACAGCATGCGACTGGCCGGCTTCATGACGGCATACGGCGTTGGCACATGCTTAAGCACATTCAGCACCTCACGCGTGCGGTCGCTGGCCTGCAATTGCGGGCGTATTGCTTCCAGATACGCATCGATCGCGGCGCGCGTCGCCGGGATGTTGCGTGCGCCGAGCATGCGCGCGATGGTCGCGGTTTCATCGAAATAGCGGTCCTGATCGGCGAGCGAAAACGCCGGGTCCTTGAAGCGCAAATACGCCCTCAGAAAACTCGATACCTCGGCCACATGCACCTAGGTCAGCAAATCGGGATCGCTTGCGCGATACGCGCGGCCATCGGGCGCGACGCCGCTCACTCCGAGATGAATGTGCTTCACGCGCGGCGTTCGATGAGCGCGAGCGCGTCGGCGCGGCTGCCGTAAGTCGTGCCGGCCACGAAGGTCGCCGTGCGGCGCAGGCGGCCCAGAATATCGGTGCGAAAAGTCGAGTGATCCCAGACGCCTGCCAGAGCCAGCGGATGCAAGGTCTGCAAAAGCAGGGCACTGATGCCGCCCGTCATCATCGACGGAAAGTCGGAGTGGACTTTCCAGCAGGCAGCGTCCGGGCCGAACAGGCCGGGATCGCCGGCTGGAGAGGTGTAATCGATCGTGGGGCCGCTGCCGCTCGTCAGGCCGACGACGCTCTGCCCGATCGACTCGCGCATGCGTGTGACGAACGTCGCCTGATCGAACATGACTATTTGTCGTTGATGTCCCACAGATCGCGGATCGGTCCCGCATCCGGCACGGCCATGCCGAAGTGCCGGTACGTCAGCATGGTCGCGACACGTCCGCGCGGCGTGCGCTGCAGGAAGCCTTGCTGGATCAGATACGGCTCGAGCACGTCTTCGATCGTATCGCGCTCTTCGCTGATGGCCGCCGCCAGATTGTCGACGCCGACCGGGCCGCCGTCGAACTTGTGCAGGATCGCTTCGAGCAGCTTGCGGTCCATCAGGTCGAAACCGACCGGGTCGACATCGAGCATCTTGAGCGCGCGGTCCGCGACGTCGGCGGTGATCATGCCATCCGCCTTCACCTGAGCGTAATCGCGTACGCGACGCAGCAGACGGTTTGCGATACGCGGCGTGCCGCGCGAGCGCCTGGCGATTTCCAGCGCGCCCTCGTTGACGAGGTCCGCCTTCAGCAGCGACGCCGAACGCGCGACGATACGCGCCAGTTCATTCGCGTTGTAAAACTCCAGCCGGGACACGATGCCGAAGCGATCGCGCAGCGGATTGGTCAGCATGCCCGCGCGTGTGGTCGCGCCGACCAGCGTGAACGGTTGAAGATCGAGCTTCACGCTGCGCGCGGCCGGGCCTTCGCCGATCATGATGTCGATCTGATAATCCTCGAGCGCGGGATACAAAATTTCCTCGACGACCGGCGAGAGTCGGTGAATTTCATCGATGAACAGCACGTCGTTGGCTTCGAGATTGGTGAGCAGCGCGGCGAGATCGCCCGCGCGCTCCAGGACCGGGCCGGACGTCTGCCGCAGATTCACGTGCATTTCGCGCGCGATGATATGCGCGAGCGTGGTTTTGCCGAGTCCCGGCGGGCCGAACAGCAGCACGTGATCGAGCGCTTCCGACCGCCGCTTGGCCGCCTCGATGAAGATTTCGAGCTGGTCGCGCACCTTTTCCTGACCGACGTATTCGTCGAGCTGACGCGGACGCAGCGCGCGCTCGAACGCTCCCTCGTTCGGCGAGACGGGTGTGGCCGCGACGATGATGCGCTCGGCGGCGAGTTTGTCGGTTTCGATCATGGGTCGATTGTACAGCGAGGTTTCAGGCAGGAAAGCTGGCCGGATGGCCTAGGCGACTACGTTTTCGAGAGCGCCTTCAACGCCAGCTTGATCCCTTCCGACACGCCCGTTCCCGCCGGTACATTCTTGATCGCGGCGAGCGCTTCTTTCTCCGAATAGCCCAGCGCGAGCAGCGCGTTGAGGATATCGGACGCGTGATCGGAGGCGGAAACCGCCGCCGAGCCCAGATCGGCGCCGAGCTTGCCTTTCAGTTCGAGCAGCAGCCGTTCGGCCGTCTTCTTGCCGATGCCCGGCACCCGCGTCAGCCGCGCCGCGTCCTGCGTGGTCACCGTCTGCGACAGTTCCTGCACGCTCATGCCCGACAGCACCGCCAGCGCCATGCGCGCGCCGATGCCGCTGATCTTCAGCAACTCGCGAAACGTCGAACGCTCCTGCGCGGTGAGAAAGCCGTACAGCAGATGCGCGTCTTCGCGCACGATCAATTGCGTCAGAAGCACGACCTTTTCGCCCGCGTTCGGCAGGTTGTAGAATGTGCTCATCGGCACATCGATTTCGTAGCCGACGCCGTTGCAATCGACGAGCAGATGCGGCGGGGTTTTTTCCAGCAGAATGCCGGTGATGCGACCGATCATGTGTGTGTTCGTATAAAATTTTTAGCCGATGAGACGACCGCGCCGCACGCGCAAGCCCTTCTTCGCCAGCGACGGCGCGATGCCGCCCAGCGCCGCGAGTCCGCTGCCGCCGTGCGCGTGACAGATGGCCATGCCGAGCGCATCGGCGGCGTCGGTGCTCAGCACGCCGGACAGGCTCAGCAGCCGCACGACCATCTGCTGCATTTGTTCCTTGGTCGCGCGGCCGTGGCCGACGACGGCCTGCTTCAACTGCAGCGCCGTGTATTCCGCGACCGGCACGCCGCTCGTGACCAGCCCGCAAATGGCCGCGCCGCGCGCCTGCCCGAGCAGAAGCGTCGATTGCGGATTCACGTTGACAAAGACCTTTTCAATCGCGGCCTGATCGGGATTGTGCTGCGCGATCAGCGTCGAGATGCCGGTGAAAATGGTGTTGAGTCGCGAAGGCAGATCGGCGTCGGCCGTCTTGATGACGCCGCTCGTCACGTAATTGAGCGTGTGCCCGTGCTTCTCGATGATGCCGAAGCCAGTCACGCGCAAGCCGGGGTCGATGCCGAGAATTTTCATTCGTTCGCGATGCGAAACTAAAAAGACCTGTTTGCGCGTTGCGAAGCGCAAGCAGGCCAATCTTAAAGGAAACCTACGGGGATTTAATGGTGGAAATGCCGCGTGCCCGTCAGAACCATCGCGATGTTGTGCTCGTCCGCGGCGGCTATCACTTCGTCGTCTCGCATGGAGCCGCCCGGCTGGATCACACAGGTCGCGCCCGCATTCACCACCACGTCGAGACCGTCGCGGAACGGGAAGAACGCATCCGACGCCACGGCCGAGCCGTTCAACGTTAGACCGGCGTTCTGTGCTTTGATGCCCGCGATACGCGCCGAATCCACGCGGCTCATCTGGCCTGCGCCGACGCCGAGCGTCATGCCGTCCGCGCAGAACACGATGGCGTTCGACTTCACGAACTTCGCCACGCGCCACGCGAACATCAGATCGTCCATTTCCTTCGGCGTCGGATGACGCTTCGTCACGACGCGCAGTTCATGCGGCCGCACGTTCTTCGAATCGAGCGATTGCACCAGCAAGCCGCCGCCGACGCGCTTCAGATCGAACGCGTTGTGACCGTCGCCGAGCGCGATCTGCAAGAGACGCACGTTCTGCTTGGCCGCGAACACGGCGCGCGCCGCATCGCTGAACGAAGGCGCGATCAGCACTTCGACGAACTGCTTCGCGACGGCCTGCGCCGCCGCTTCGTCCACTTCACGATTGAACGCGATGATGCCGCCGAACGCCGAGGTCGGATCGGTCTGGAACGCCTTCGAGTACGCTTCTTCGAGCGCGTTCGCGCCGAGCGCCACGCCGCACGGATTCGCGTGCTTGATGATGACGCAGGCGGGCGCGTCGAACGTCTTCACGCATTCCCACGCGGCGTCCGAATCGGCGATGTTGTTGTACGACAGATCCTTGCCCTGCAACTGCTCGTAGTTCGCGAGCGCGCCCGCGGACGCCTTCAGATCGCGATAGAACGCCGCGCTCTGATGCGGATTCTCGCCGTAACGCAGGTCCTGCACCTTGTCGAACGCGAGGTTGAGCGTCGACGGATAGGTGTTGCGGCTCGCATGCTGCAACTCTTCGGTCCGGCTCGTCAGATAGTTCGTGATCGCGCCGTCGTATTGCGCAGTGTGCGCGTAGACCTTGGTGGCAAGGCGGAAGTTCGTCTTGTAGCCGACGCTGTTGCCGTTCGCGCGCATTTCGTCGAGCACGGTGGCGTAGTCGGCCGGATCGACGATGACCGTCACGTCGCGATGATTCTTCGCCGCCGAGCGAAGCATGGTCGACCCGCCGATATCGATGTTCTCGATCGCGTCTTCCAGCGAGCACTCTTCCTTCGACACCGTCTGCACGAACGGATACAGGTTCACGACCAGGAGATCGATGGTCGGAATGTCGTGCTTGTCCAGCGCGGCCATGTGTTCAGGCAGATCGCGGCGCGCGAGGATACCGCCGTGAACCTTCGGATGCAGCGTCTTCACGCGGCCGTCGAGCATTTCCGGGAAGCCGGTGTAATCGGCGACTTCCGTGACGGGCAGGCCCGCGTCGGCGAGCAGTTTCGCCGTGCCGCCGGTCGAGAGGATCTTGACGCCGAGCGCCGACAGCGATTTGGCGAAATCGACGATGCCGGACTTGTCAGATACGGAGATAAGTGCTTGCTTGATCATGACGAACACTGAAACCGAAAAAGGGAAACCAGGCCGGACCGAGCAACGCGCCACGGTCCGATGAATCAAATCAATCCGTGCTGCTGAAGCTTTTTGCGCAGGGTGTTGCGGTTGATACCAAGATAGTCGGCCGCGAGCGACTGGTTACCGCCCGCTTGCGCAAGCACTACTTCGAGCAGGGGCTTTTCCACGCATGAAATCACCATGTCGTAGACATCATGCGGGTTGGATCCGTCCAGATCCTGAAAGTAGCTGTCGAGGCTTTGGCGGACGCATTGTTCGATGTTATGTCTGCTCATGCGGTAATGAGTCGGTCTGTCGTGTTGTTATTCTCGCCGCACGATTCTTCCCCGCACGCGTCGTCGATATCGGACTCGTTCATCTCGTCCACATAGACGAGACGGTCCGACAACGCCTTTTGCGCGTCGAAGAATTCGTTCACTGCAAGCAATTGTTCTTTGGTCGTGTCGAGCGTATTCATCCGGTGCCGGAAGGTGTTGACGCCGGAAAGGCCGCGAGTGTACCAGCCGATATGCTTGCGCGCAGTCTGAACGCCCGTGAATTCCCCATAAAAGGCGTAGTGATCTTCTAGGTGCTCGTTCATCACCTGTTGAATCTCGTCGATGCGCGGTGCCGGCATGCGTTCGCCCGTGTTCAGGAAGTGCTCGATTTCACGAAACAGCCACGGACGGCCCTGCGCGGCGCGGCCGATCATGATGGCGTCGGCACTGGTCACGGCGAGCACGTGGCGCGCTTTCTCCGGCGTCGCGATGTCTCCGTTCGCGACCACCGGAATGCTGATCGCGGCTTTCACGGCCGCGATGGTTTCGTACTCGGCGTCACCCTTGTAGAGATCGGCGCGCGTGCGGCCGTGGACGGTGAGCATGGAAATGCCGGCGTCCTGCGCGATGTGCGCGATGGTGATCGCATTCTTGTTCCCGCGATTCCACCCGGTGCGGATCTTGAGCGTGACCGGCACCGCGTCCGGCCCGACGCCGACCGCCTGCGCCACGGCTTCCACAATGCACGCGACCAGCGGCTCGTTCTGCAAGAGCGCCGAGCCGGCCGCGACGTTACACACCTTCTTGGCCGGGCAGCCCATGTTGATGTCGATGATCTGCGCGCCGTTCGCGACGTTATGACGCGCGGCGTCCGCCAGCATTTGCGGGTCCGCACCCGCGATCTGCACCGAAATGGGCTCCACCTCGCCCGCGTGGTTGGCGCGGCGCATGGTCTTTTCGCTCTTCCACAACTGCGCGTTCGACGCGACCATCTCCGATACCGCGTAGCCCGCGCCCATGCGCTTGCAAAGCTGACGGAACGGACGGTCGGTGACGCCTGCCATCGGCGCGACGAACAGGTTGTTGCGGAGAACGTGTGAACCGATGGTGGGCATGAAGGCAACCAGCTCCGCGCGAGGAAAACAGCCGAGGCCATGTCAGGCGGATGCAACATTTCTGAAGGGGAAACGCGTATTTTAACGCGAAGCGCGTGCTGAATTTAAGAGCAATCGCCTGCAAGTCATTAAATCTTCAATGAAAGCGCGCGCGTTCATAGAGGATAAGTTCGACACCTTAGAGCGGACGATTGCCTTCCCGGCATGCTAGCGGCGTTGTCCGAACATCATCTGACGCGCGAGCGCCGTCTTCACCGGCGGCAGGAATTCGAGCGCGGTGAGGGCAAGGCCGCGCATCGCGGCGAGCGGTGGAAAGTCGACGGTGAAGATGCGCGCGAGCGTATCGGTCGCGCCGATGGTCAGGTGCCGGTCCAGCGCGCGGCGTTGCGCGAAGTGCGCGAGCGCCAGCGGGCGCGGGCCGTCGACGGACAATGCGTCGGTCAGCGCGCGGGCATCGCGCAGGCCGAGGTTCAGGCCCTGACCCGCTACCGGATGCAGCGTCTGCGCGGCATTGCCGATGGCAACCGTGCGCCGGTCGATCAGCGTGTGCAGCGCCGTCAGCCCGAGCGGAAACGCGGCGCGACCGGTCATGCGCGTGAACTGCCCCATGCGCGTGCCGAAAGCATGGCCGAGTTCGGCGAGCAGGGCGTCGTCGCTCAATTCCATGCGGCGCGCGGCCTCTTCGGGCGAGGCGCACCAGACGAGCGAATAGTCCGCGTGACGCGGGCCGCCGCACGGCAGCAGCGCGATCGGCCCTTCTGGCGTAAAGCGTTCCCACGCCACATTCGGATGCGGTGACGACACGCTCACCGTGCCCACGATGGCCGTCTGGCCGTAATCGCGCGAACGCCGCTGGCCTGGCGCGGGCTCGTCTTTCGGCTCTTTTTGCTGGTAAAGACCGCCTTCGGCGTTGACGAGCACTTTCACGCGGATGCTGCGCTCGCTTTTGGCGGCCTGCCCGGTGGTTTGTCCGGTGGTGCGTAGCGGCAGCGTGACGCCGTCCCGATCCTGAAGCGGCGTGAGCGCCGAGGTGTTGGTCAGCCAGTGGACCGGCATCGCGCGCACCGCGTTCGCCAGCGCGCCGACGAGCGAACCGTAGCGCACCACGTAACCGAGTTCCGGCAGTTCATGTTCGTCGTGCTCGATCAGCGTGCGCCCGAAGTGCCCGCGCTGCGACACGTGGATACGCCGAATCGGCGTGGAGTCGGCGGGGAAGCCGAGTTCCTGCAACATCACGCGGCTGCCATGCGAGAGCGCGAGCGCGCGCGGATCGCCAGCGGCAGATTCGGGCGTGCGCGCGTCGATCAACGCGATGGACAGACGCGAGGTCGCGTTGCGCCGCGCGAGCCAGCCCGCGAGCGCGAGGCCGACCGGTCCCGCGCCGACGATGGCCACGTCGTAGTCGAAGTGCTGCTCCGAGGTTTCGATGTCGCTCATGGTCTGCCCGGCGCTCAAGTTGATTCGCGCATCAGCGCTTCGATCTCGTCGGCATCGACGGGCACGTCGCGCGTGATCAGTTCGCAGCCTTCTGCGGTCACGACCGCGTCGTCCTCGATGCGGATGCCGATGTCCCAGTAGCCCTCCGGCACGTCCTCGGCGGCACGCACGTACAGACCCGGTTCGATGGTGAGCACATTGCCCGCCGCCAGTGTGCGCCAGGGCGGCGCGCCCTGATCGTCGGCGTCGCGATATTCGCCCGCGTCGTGCACGTCCATGCCCAGCCAGTGCCCCGTGCGATGCATATAAAAGCGCGTGTACGCACGCTGCGCGATCACGTCGTCGGCGCTGCCGAACTTCGATTTGTCGAGGATGCCGGTATCGAGCAGGCCTTGCGACAGCACCTTCACCGCGGCCTGATGGGGCGCGTCGAAGCTGACTGCGGCGCGCGTGGCATCGACGGCGGCGTATTGCGCAGTTAGCACGATGTCGTAAAGCTCGCGCTGGGCCGGCGTGAACCGTCCGCTCGCCGGAAACGTGCGGGTGATGTCGGACGCGTAGCCGTCGAGTTCGCACGCGGCGTCGATTAGAATGAGGTCGCCGTCGCGCGCGATGGCGTTGCCCGCCGGATAGTGCAGCACGCATGCGTTCGCGCCCGCCGCGACGATCGAGCCGTACGCGGGCGCCTGCGCGCCATGGCGGCGGAACGTGTAGAGCAGTTCGGCTTCGATCTCGTACTCGCGCATGCCGGGCCGGCAGGCACGCATGGCGCGGCGATGCGCTTCGGCGGAAATCGTCGCGGCGCGGCGCATGATGGACAGTTCGTGGCCGTCCTTGACGAGACGCATCTCGTCGAGGATCGGCAGCAGATGCTGCGCCTGCAGCGGCGCGCGCACGCCGCTGCGGCTCTGCGCGCGGACGGCGGCGAGCCAGCCGCGCACTTGCGCATCGACCGCTTCGGATGTGCCGAGCGCGTAGTAGAGTGCGGGCTGATCGGCGATCAGGCGCGGCATTTCCGTATCGAGCGAGTCGATGGCGTAGGCAGCGTCGAAGCCAAACGCATCGCGCGCGGCTTCCGGCCCGAAGCGGAAGCCTTCCCATGTCTCGCGTTCGACATTCTTCTCGCGGCAGAACAGGATCGATGCGGGTTCGCTGTTCGGCGCGTTCGCGTCCAGAACGAGCACCGCTCCCGGTTCGATGAAGCCCGTGAGGTAGTAAAAATAACTGTCGTGCCGATAAGGGTAGTCGGTGTCGCGGTTGCGCATGACTTCCCGTGCGGTCGGCACGACGGCGATGCCCCCGCCGCGCTCACGCAATGCCGCGAGTACGCGTTCGCGGCGGTTGCGATAGACGTCGAGGGCGATCGGGCTGGTGAGTTCGGTAAGTGAGTTCATGCGCCGATTGTAGCGCCGGGTCCCGGGCGGCGCGACCTAGCCATTCGGTATAGGCCATTTGCGCTTTTTTGCACGGAGGCCGCACCGCATCGCGCGAAGAAGGGCTACGCGCGGTTTGGCCTATGCCGATCGGACGAATGGCGCGGCGCGCCACCTCACTGCAAACTTGCTTCGAAGGCGGTGTGAAGCTTCCGTGTCACTCGCCGGCCGGTTCGCCTGCTGGACGATTGCGCACGCTGCCCGCGATCAGATCGAAGCGGAACAACCGGCATTCGAGTGCGCCGTTGAACAGCGGTGTCTTGGTCGATTCGCGCAGGCGCATCAAGCCGGGCAGCTTGCGGTCGGAGGTGAGCACATAGGCGCGCCAGCCGGGGAAGCGCTGCTTGAGCGCGTTGCCGAAGGAGACGAAGAACTCGGTATCGGCCGGATCGGGTTGCGCGCGGGCGAACGCTTCTTCGTCCTCGCGGCGGAAGCGTCCCGTGTCGCGGATTTCCCCGCGCGGGCCGCGCCCGCGCACTTCGATACGCTCGCCATACGGCGGATTGGCAATGAGGATGCCGGGCGCGTCGGTCGGCGGCACCATGTTGCGCGCATCGACCTGCTTGAGCATGAGACGCGGGATGCCGGCGCGGTTCAGATTCGCACGCGCTTTCTCCAGCATGTCGCCGGAGATGTCGCCGCCGAAGATATTCAGGTCGCGTTGTGCCGCGAAGGCGGCGTTGCGGGCTTCGAACGCGGCTTCGCGGAGCTTCTGCCAGGTCATCGGCTGGAAAGGCTTGAGCTTTTCGAAGCCGAAGCGCCGTTCCGAGCCCGGCGCTATGCTCAGCGCCGCCTGCGCGGCTTCGGCGAGGAAGGTGCCGCTGCCGCACATCGGATCGAACAGCGGCGTCTCGGGCGTCCAGCCGATCAGCCGCAGAATGCCCGCCGCGAGATTTTCGCGCAGTGGCGCCGCGCCCTTGTCGAGCCGCCAGCCACGCTTGAACAAAGGTTCGCCGGAGGTGTCGAGATACAGCGTGCACTCGTTCACCGTCAGGAACGCGAACACGCGCACGTCGGGTTGCGCGGTGTCGATGCTCGGCCGCGCGCCGGCCACTTCGCGCAGGCGGTCGCAGACGGCGTCTTTCACGCGCAGCGTGGTGAATTCGAGGTTCTTGACCGGCGATTTGATCGCGGTGAGATCCACACGCATGGTCTGGTTCGACGTGAACCATTGCTCCCAGCGCTGACGGTGCGTGAGTTCGTAGAGGTCGTCTTCGTTGCGATACGGGCCGTGCGCGATCTTGAGCAGCACGCGGCTCGCGATGCGTGAATGCAGATTCGCCGCCATGCCCGCGAGCCAGCTACCGCGAAAGTGTACGCCGCCGGGCGCCGGCGCGCCGTCGATATGGCGATCTCCGATTTCATCGAGCTTGGCGGCGAGCGGCGCTTCGAGACCGCGCGGGCAGGGGGCGAACCAGTCGAGGAGAGGGGAGGACATGAGGTGCTTCGGGAACGTTTAAAGATTGTACGCGGGGCGTTTGGCGGATTCCTTACTCTTGCGGCGGACGGCGAAAAAGAACGCGCCGGCGCTTCATCGCTGAAACGCCGGCGCGCTCGCTCCGCTTGTGTCTTTAAGGAATAGCGGGCGCTACTCCACCACCTTCTTCGCATCCCCGAAAACCATCATTGTCTTATCCATATAGAACAGTTTGTTATCGAGCCCTGCATATCCCGCCCCGCCATTGAGCGCTTGTTCACAATGACCGTGCGCGCCTTGTACGCTTCGAGAATCGGCATTCCGGCAATGGGCAATTTCGGGGCGGTCTTCGCCGCCGGGTTCACCACATCGTTCGCGCCGAGCACCAGCACCACATCCGTCTGCCCGAACTCGCTGTTGATGTCCTCCATTTCCTGCACCATCTCGTAAGGTACTTCGGCCTCCGCGAGCAACACGTTCATGTGGCCCGGCATGCGCCCCGCGACTAGATGAATCGCGTATCGCACATCGATGCCTTTCTCCACCAGCTTGTCGGTCAGTTCCTTCAGCGCGTGCTGCGCGCGCCACGGCAAGCCTGTATCCCGGCACGATCACCACGCTCTCCGCGTTGCCGAGCATGAACGCGGCGGCGGAGCCGGATTTGACCGGACGCTGTTCCTGCGCGCCGCCCGCTTCGCCGCGACGAGTTCGGGCATCTTCGTCATCTCGACTTTCGCCGCGATATACGCGCCCGCGCCGCCGCCCACGATCAGCGCGACGAACAGCAGCGACAACCCGAGCGAAAGGTTCGAGCCCAGATACGCGGGCTGCTTCACGATCAGCGCGAGCGTAGTGAGAATGGCGATGGCCATGCCCGCCATGCCGAACGTATTGCCGATTCGCGCAGGTCTTCGGATTGGACAGGCCCTTCAGCGTCTGAATGAAGCACACTGAAGCGACCAGGTACAAACCAGGTTACAAAAGAGTGACGACGTTCATGCTCATTTACCATTTACGTGCCTTCCTTGTGCGTGATCCGCTTTCTCGGCTCCTTCTTCTTGAACATTTCCAGCATTCGCCGTGTGACGAGAAAACCGCCGAACACGTTCACCGCCGCGAGCGTGCCGAAGAACTTGCCCGCGCCGCCCACCGTCAGGCCGACCGCGAGCATGGCGCCGACGATGACGATGGCCAAAATCGCGTTGGTCACGGCCATCAGCGGCGTATGCAATACGGGCGTGACGTTCCACACTACGTGGTAGCCGACGTATAATAATGGCCAGCACGAAGATAATGAGGTTGATCACCGTGTGATTGATGACGTCCATGTTGTCGAAGTCGAGCAGATTGCGCGCGTAGAGCGCGGACGCATCGGCGCCAACCATGGCTGTCAGATTCGTGTGGCCGACGATATGCACGCCGTGCTTCATCACAACTTGATCGACTTCGGTCAGCGGGCAGTTGCCGCCCTTTTTGCCCTCGAACTCGGGGCCGCGCCCGGCGGCGAGATCGATAATCACCGAACCGGGCTTCATGTGCTTGACCGTTTCGACGGACAGCAGCGTGGGCGCGGGACGGCCCGGAATCAACGCGGTCGAGATCACGATATCCGCCGCCTTCGCGCGTTCGTGGACCTGCGCAGACCGCAGACTGGCGCGCACAAGCCAGCTCGGCGGCTACGCGTTCCTTGTCGGTTTCGAAGGGCTCGTCGACGAACTTCGCGCCGAGCAATTCGATCTGTTCCTTGACCGTCGGCCGCACGTCGGACGCTTCGACCACCGCGCCGAGCCGCTTGGCCGTCGCGATGGCCTGCAAGCCCGCGCCGAGCACCAGCACGCGCGCGGCTTTGACTGTGCCGGCGGCGGTCATCAGCATCGGCATGAAGCGCTGGTAGTACTGGCAGGCGATCAGCACGGCCTTGTATCCGGCGATGTTCGCCTGCGACGACAACACGTCCAGACTTTGCGCGCGCGTGGTGCGCGGCGCGGCTTCGAGTGCGAATGTGGTGATGCCCGCCGAGGCGAGGCGCGCGGTGTTTTCGGTATTGAAAGGATCGAGCATGCCGATGAACACGGCGCCCGGTTTGAGCGTGGCCAGTTCAGACTCGGTGGGCGTCTGGACCTTGAGGACAATCTCCGCGCCGAACGCGGTGGATGCATCGACCAGATCCGCGCCTGCCTGCGCAAAGGCGTCGTCGATATAGCTCGCCGGCAAGCCCGCGCTGCTCTGCACCGAAATTCGATGCTCCTGCGTGACGAGCTTCTTGAGCGTTTCGGGCGTCGTGGCGACGCGCGTTTCGCCCGCCCGCGTTTCAGCAGGCACTCCGATATGCATGTTGCATCCTCCTGTCTTGGTTGCCTTCGTGCCCGGGTCGGGGCGCGGCGAAGGCCTAAGGCTGAGTTTTATTTCAAATGCGTGAACCGACGGCTCTCGCCACTGTAACCGAAGAATTCACACGCCAGAGTCGATCTGGACCCTTGTTCACAGCCTTTGCCACATCCACGCTTTCCCTGGGTGTCACGGGCGCGAATCGGGCGCTGACGGTAAAATATCGGACCATGAAATCAGATACTTGGGCCCCCATGTAACGGTGGCTGTCATCGTCAAGCGCGACGGGCGCTTTCTCGTCATCGAAGAACACACGTTGGCCGGGTAGCAACAGCACATTACGGCACCATCGCCCCCTAAGGAACCGTACGTGCGACTTTCGCCTCATAGGGCTCAAGCCCAGTGAAGCCCCCTTCTCGAGGCCGGCCA
>LFJI01000269.1 GCA_001235855.1 Candidatus Burkholderia brachyanthoides | reverse complement strand
ACGATCAGCTTGAAGGGGCGCGGCAAAAGGAGCTAAATGTGTTACCCTTGTCTCCGGTCTGTACAGTATCCGAAAGAGGGATATCGAAATGCTCAAACACTTCGCTCAATGACTGAACTAGGCCGGCAATGTGTCTATCAGAGTGGACCGGCGTTGCGTTCACCCAAAATCGTTCGGATCCGATGGCAACGGATGGGTAATTGATCGGCTGTAGATAAATTCCGTGGACGTCCAGTAAGCGTGCTGCGGCACTCTTGCATTTGGAGGGCTCGCCTACCATCACGGGCAAGACATGTGTTGACGAACATGACAAGACCGGAATTCGCTTAGAAAGAAGGGCTTGTCTGAGGATTCGAGTCTGCCGATGAAGCAGATCGCGCTCTTCTGAATGCTTCATGAGATAGTCGATGCTGGCAATGCAGCCAGCTACGATGGCTGGTGGCAACGAGGTGGTGAAGATGAACCCCGGCGCGAAAGAGCGGATGGTATCGATCAACGAACGTGAGGCTGCAATGTACTCACCAATAGATGCCAATGGCCTTCGCCATTGTGCCTTGAATAATATCAACCTCATCTAATAACTGAAGGTCGGCAGCGATTCCAGCCCCTCGTGGCCCATACATGCCAACAGCATGAACTTCGTCAAGAAAGGTCAAGGCATTGTGCTGTTTGGCAAGGCGCAAGATGTCGGCGATAGGAGCGACATCTCCGTCCATCGAATAAATCGATTCGAATATAATGATCTTCGGTCGGTTAATCGGATATTGGGCGAGCAAACTCGCAAGATGCTCTATGTCGTTATGACGAAATACGTGGCGTCGCACGTTGCTTGCGCGAATTCCGTTGATTATGGACGCGTGATTTTTTTCGTCGCGGAGCGCGATGCAGTCAGGCATAAGCCGGAGCAAACATTAAAGCGTGGCGTCATTTGAACTAAAACCCCTCGGAAACACGAGGGAGGATTCTTTTGCATGCCATTCGGCCAGCAAATTCTCTAGCTCCACATAAGGCTTGTGGGTGCCGCCGATGTTTCGTGAACCACCCGAACCTCGCCATATTTGTTGATCGCGTCGTGCATGGCCCGACGGACGACCGGATGTTGCGACATGCCCAAGTAATCGTTACTGCACCACATAACGACTTGGCGAGTTCCACCATCGATTTGCGCCAACGGATAGCTCCGCATACCCGATTTTAATGCCACGAAAGTCCGATACTGGGGTCTGCGCCGCCAGCCAGGTGCCTGTCCCGCCGTTTTCTCCTAACTTCATCACCTTGTCCGCGACTGTAGCCCACGGCCGGAAGTCGTCAAGGCGCGCCGGGCTGTGTCCTCGGCGGCGCCTGCGGGCCGCACCAACCCGGCGCTTCTTCCATTGACGCCCCCCCCCCGACCGCGCGCTCCGGCCGTCGCGGGCGATGAACTCAGGAAAACGTTGGCAACGAGGCCGGCCCAGGGCCTTCACGCCGATCCCACCGGAAAGCCGAAAGGCGGGCTCCGAATCTAGGAATCTGGTGGCAGTTTTTCGCCAGACAATCTTGGAGAAAGATCATGCAACTTGCCTCCCGCTTCACATCCCGTTCGCCGGTCCTGCGCGCCGATCACACCCCTTGTCCGACGATCAAATCCGCACCGTGGCCCCGTCGATCTTCGCTGCGTCCCCGCACGAAAGCCGCTCCGATCGCTACAGCTACATTCCCACGGCCGCCGTCCTGACCGAACTGTGCAAGGAAGGCTTTCAGCCCTTCATGGTGGCGCAGACGCGCGTGCGACACGAGGACCGCCGCGATTACACCAAGCATATGATCCGGCTGCGCCATCCGAGCCAGATCAACGACGCCAAAGCCAATGAGATCGTGTTGCTCAATTCCCACGACGGGACCAGCAGTTATCAACTTTTGGCAGGTCTCCTGCGCTTTGTCTGCCAGAACGGACTGGTGTTCGGCGACACCGTGGCGGACGTGCGCGTGCCGCATAAGGGCGACGTCGCAGGCCATGTGATCGAAGGCGCCTATGAAGTCCTGAACGGCTTCGAGCGCGTGCGCGCATCGCGCGATGCCATGCGTAGAGTGACGCTAGACGCGGGCGAAGCCGATGTGTTCGCCCATGCGGCGCTCGCGCTTAAATATGAGGACCCCGCCAAGCCCGCGCCGATCAGCGAAAGGGCAGGTGCTTGGCCCCGCGTCGGCATGACGACGACCGCCGCGATCTGTGGTCGGTTGTTTAACCGCGCGCAAGAGAATTTGCCGCGGGGCGATTTGCCCGGACGCAGCGCCAGCGGACGCCGCCAACGCACCCGGCCCGTGCAGGGGATCGACAACGATATCCGCCTGAACCGCGCCCTGTGGCTGCTCGCCGATGGCCTGCGCCAGTTGAAAGCTTGAACTTGCCCGGAGGGGCTTTTACTGTCCGGCCCCTCTATTTCCTCGCTGATGCCTCATTCACGAATGGAGATACGATCATGTCTCATGTTATGCACACCCGTCCCGCCACGTCGGACACCACCGCACTGGGAATCGCCGATCCGGCCAAGAACCTGATCCTCGTGCCGCTCGGGCAACTGCTCGCGCGCCTCTCCAAGCGCAACGCACGCCGATCGCCGCACCAGTCCATTGCCGAACTGGCCACCACAGTATCGGACGCGTCGGCTTGCTGCAAAATCTGATCGTCATCGCTGCCGCCGATGGCGAACACTACGAAGTGGTGGCCGGTGACCGCCGCCTCATGGCCTTGAAGCTGCTGGCGAAAAAGAAGCGCATTGCACCCGATTTCGAGGTGCCGTGCCTGCTGGTGGCGGACGCGTCCGCGCCCACCGTCAGCCTCGCCGAAAATCTGCTGAAACAGTCCATGCACCCGGCAGACGAGTTCGAAGCCTTTGCCGCCTTGGTCCGCGAGGGTCGCCCCATCGAAGATATCGCCGCTGATTTCGGTGTGTCGCCGCTGGTGGTGCAGCGTCGGCTGAAACTGGCGATGTCTCGCCCCGCCTGATGGCTGACTATCGGGCCGGGAGCGTCACGCTCGAACAATTGATGGCGTTGACCATCACCGACGATCACGCCGTACAGGAGAACGTCTATTATGGCGCGCCGGACTGGCAGCGCAGCGCATCGGGTTTGCGGGCGCGTCTGAGCGAGCGCGATATCGACGCCACGGATGCGCGCGCACGCTTCGTCGGGCTGGACGCCTATGTCGCGGCGGGCGGAGGGGTGCGCCGCGATCTTTTTACGACCGACGAGGATGAGCAGACGCTGACCGACGCTGCATTGCTCGATACGCTGGTGCGTGACAAACTCACCGGCCTGGCCGAGGCCGTGCGGTCAGAAGGCTGGGCATGGGTGGAGGCCGTGCCGCATCTGAGTTTCGCGGAACGGCAGGTCTTCCACACCGCACCTGTCCAGCATCGGGATGCCGACCCGGCACGAGGCACGGCGCATCGCGTCGCTGCAACACCGTCTTGAAGCGCTCGACGTCAAACTGGAAGCCGCTTTCGACGCCGAAGACGAGGAACGGGTGGAAGCCTTGCAGCCGCGCCGCGTGCAGATCGTCGTGGAACTCGACGCCATCAAGGACGCCCTGAAAGACTATGCGCCGGACGTGTACGCCATTGCCGGCGTGCTCGTCACGCTCGATCGCGACGGTCAGGCCATCATCCATCGCGGACTGCTGCGCGAGGCCGAGGCCCGGGCATTGCAGACGCTCGAACGCCTGCGGCAGGGTTTCAATGGGAACGACGATGGCGACGATGAGGATACCGAGGCGAATGCCGACACGCCGAAGATCGCGGTCGTTTCCGACCGGTTGGCGCAGCGCTTGAGCCCCCATCGCACGGCGGCGCTGCAAATCGAAGTCGCACGGCATCCGCATGTGGCGCTCGCGGCATTGGTGCATGGCATGGTGAAGAAGGTCTTGCAGCCCGACATCGATGCCGATGATTTGCCGCTGGGCGTGCGTCCGAGCGTGCAGGACCGATTGGAGGGACTCGCCCCGGACTGGGCCCGAGTCGCCCGCCGCCGTCGCGTTGCGCGAGGCGCAGCAGGTCGCGCGCGAGGCGTTGACGCAGGATCGTGCGTGCCGGTGCTGCTGGCGAAGTCGCAGGACGAACTGGTGCGACTGCTGGCCGTCTGCGTCGCGTCCACGGTGGACGTGGTGACACCTCGCGCCACGCAGCGCCAACCCGGTGTCGCGTTGGCTGACGCCGTGGGGCTCGACATGGCGGCATGGTGGAAGCCGACCGCTGACGGCTATTTCCAGCACATCGCCAAAGCGGTGATTCTGGATGCCGTGAGCCAGTTCGCGCCATCGCACGTGCACCGGCTGGCGAAACTGAAGAAGGGTGACCTGAAGGGTGACCTCGCCAGCGAAGCCCAACGGCTCGCGGACGGCACCGACTGGATGCCCTCCGGTCTTCACCATCGAGAGACGCCAGCGACACCGTCGCTCAGGACGGTCCTAAACCGGTATCCGACGACGGGCCGGAATCAATGGAAGGTGAGGACCAAGCGCAGGCGCGTGCTCTAGCCGCGTGATCGAGCACGGAGCGGCCCCGGCCATGGTCGGGGCGCTTCGGCTTGTCGACATTCAAATCCACGAAACCCTCGCATGCGCTCAAGGGCAGTCGTAGATGATGCTTTCGAGATCGCGCGCCGGCACTGACGGTGCACAGACCGGCGTCGTCTTCTCTCCACTGCACTCGCAAGCTGGACCGCCGATAAACAGCAGCAGGCGGTTCGCAAAAAAATCGGGCGCGACCTTGGCCGCGCCCCAGACTGCTGAAAAAGCCCTGGCTTCGCCCCCAGGGCTTTGTCGTTAAATGAGCA
>LFJI01000268.1 GCA_001235855.1 Candidatus Burkholderia brachyanthoides | reverse complement strand
GGCCCGCTCATGCAAAAGACAAGATGTAAACACATTTCATCGAATGAAAACAGACTCTAATGACGAAAACGTTTGCGGGTGTCGAGGACGCGCGCCTGCGCCGCACCGCATGGTTCAACCGCGTGGCGCGGTCCCCCCCTCGCCCGACGCCTTTCCCTGTGCCCGCATCCGGCGCCTCGGCAAGGGCGCCGGATGCGGCAGCGGCGCGATATAGCGCTCCGATAGCGCCTCGTACAACGGCGGCACGAACACGCCACGCGCGACACGCGGCTCGAGATCAGCGCGGTCGCCATCAGCGAGATCACGAGCGCGTGACCGTTGATCATCTCCAACGATGACGAAGGCCGTGATCGGCGATTGCGTCACGGCGGCGAGATAGCCGACCATCGCGAGCGCGATCAGCATCGACAGCAACATCTCCGTGAATACCGTGTGCAACACGTTGCCAAAGCCCACGCCGATCGACAGCGACGGCGCGAAAATGCCGCCCGGAATGCCCGGCAGATACGAGCCGATCATCGACACCATTTTCAGTAGCGGATAGAACATCGACAGATGTTCGCGCCCTTCGAGCAGGCCACGCGCTTCCGCATAGCCGCTGCCGAAAGTCGTCGTGTTGCCCGAGATCAACCCTACCGCCGCGATTACGAAGCCGCAAATCACCGCGAACACGACCAGACGCGAAGTGTGCAACGCGCGCAACGGTGCGGGAATCCATTTGGTCGTGTTGAGCAGCCAGCAGAACATCCCGCCCGCGATGCCGGTGATGAGCGCCGTCACGCCCACGGCGACCGCGAGCATCCTCGGAAAATGGGTGCCGACGTCGATGGCGCCGAAGTACGTGTAATTGCCCTGCAAGCCGAGCGCGACGATGCCCGCGCTGATGCCGATGATCAGCACAGCACGCCGCTGGTCCGCACTTCAAAACTGCACGTGAGTTCCTCGATCGCGAACACGATCCCGGCGAGCGGTATGTTGAACGCGGCCGACAGTCCCGCCGCCGCGCCCACCAGCACGAGCTGCCGTTCGATGCGCGCATTCGAGCGCGAAAAAAAGCGCCGCATGTTGAACATCAGCGCGGTGCCGACCTGCACGGTGGGCCCTTCGCGTCCGATGGTGAAGCTGCCGAGAATCGCGACTAGCGATACCGCGATCTTGCTCAGCAGAATCCGCATGGTCAGCAGGCGGCTGCCGGCTTCGGTGGTCGGACTGTGCAGCACCGCGATCACTTGCGGGATGCCGCTGCCCTCCGAGCCGCGAAAGAACGTCCGCGTGACGAACACGCAGAGTGCGGCGGCGACCAGGGGTGCTGTTGCCGGAGGTCGGTGAACACGCCGAAGCCCCGGTCGATGAGCCGCGCGTAGTACACCGCGATGAGGCCGACGGCGATTGCCCCGAGCCAGAAGATGCCGTAACGGCACCAGAGGCTGCGCTTACGCCGCGCGGTGAAGACGGAGAGGGAGCGAGCGCACGGAGCATGCGTCGGCCTGAAGGCAAAGCGCTGATTATAAAGACCATTTTGAAAACAGATGGCGCGCCGCCGGATGCGGAACAACGTACAATTCTCGCAGAGCTGAAAAAGAAATAGGCGCAAGGCTTTCGTCGGGCGCCCAAGAAACGCTCCGAGCATAAGCAGGACCGCATATATCTACTCCGACTGCCTCCTGTAGTGGAAGTTCAACCAATTTGAAATTTTTTCTGAGAAAGCGTGCGCGCAGATCACGTTGTTAGAAATTCGAAAGCTATTACGACCGCAATCGCGCTCACATTGGCGATCACCGCCTCGCAGAGGACACCGCGCCATGTCGCCGGTCGAAACTTCACCGCAAGCAATAGCGCGATGGCGAGCGCGAGCGCCACCATGGCCACCAGATGCGCACTTTCGAGATGGAATGACATGACGTGATCTCCTGCACTGCTTATTGCAATGGATGAGATAGCATCAGGATTTGTTCTAGCGAAACACGAAGAAAACAAGCACACGGCATTCCTTTCCGCGACCCCGGTTTTGTCGAGTCTGGCTGTCGACATATTTACTTGAAAGCCGACAAAAAAGTCATTCTGCCGCCAGCTTGCCGACTGTCTTCGAGTTGTTAATTTAAATACCGGTTGATAAAGGGAATTTTCTTTCTAAGCTAGGTACATACCCCGTATGCGCGCACGCCCTCTCCGGGAGCGCGCCGAAACCACAGATCGTGGAGCATTCAATCAAATGAATTCCCCGAACACACGTTCTCTCGAAGTTGACTTCTTTCGAGGCTTCGTGCTGCTGATTATCGCGGTGGACCACATCACGGGAAGCGTGCTGTCGCGCTTTACACTGCATCAATATTGCGTTTTGCGATTCAGCAGAGGTTTTCGTGTTTCTCGGCGGTTATGCGTCAGCGGCGGCTTACACGGCGCTTGCGACTCGCCGTAGCGATTCAGCCGCTCGTCGACGCTTTTTCAAACGCAGCTGGGAAATCTATCGCGTCTATCTGTTCACGGCGTTTCTGATGCTGATCGGCGGCGGCCTGCTGACGGCGCTCCAGATCGACACCCCGATAGTGCAGTACACCGAATGGCCCAACTTCCTCGCGCATCCGTTCGGTCTGCTGTTCGACATCACGATCCTGCGTCAGCAGCCGTATCTGTCGGCTGTGTTGCCGATGTATTCGGTGTTCGCGCTCGCCGTGCCGGTAATCGTGCCGCTCGCGCAGAGAAAGCCCGTCATCGCGATGTTCGGCAGTCTTCTGCTGTGGCTCGCGTCGATGCCGCTCTTGCAACTGCTGCCCGGCACCTACGGCGAGGCGTGGTCGTTCAACCCGTTCGCCTGGCAGTTGATATGACCGGCATCCTTGCCCGCACACAGCCGATCAGCAACGAATTCCACGCTGGCAAGCTCGCGCGCTGGCTGACTTGCGGCGCGATCACGATCGCGCTGACCTTCGCTTTTTTCAAGCTATTCCTCGAGACGCAGGCGCCGCCGGGATACATGAAGCAGAACCTCGACGCTGCGCATCGTGAGTTTCGCGGCGGTCGCGTGGATCGTCGCGCGCACGGTGTACAAGGGTTGGGTTGCGAAGCTCGCGCATCGGCTGCCGGGAATCGTGACGATCGGGCAGCAGGAACTGGTGTGCTTCATCGCGGGGACGGTGGTGTCGCTCGTGCTCGATTCGGCGCTGCGGGCAATGGGCGTGCTAGGGCAGGGCGCTATCCGTCGCGCTGGATTATTGGCTTGATCGCGGATGGCATCGCCATTGCAAGCCTGTTGCTGATCGCGCGCTTCTGGGCGGATCGCAAGGCGGTGAAAGCCGCGAGGACGGCGGGCGTCACGGCGCACTCCGAACGCAAGACGCCGCCGCGCGTGATGCTCATCAAGGGCCAGCCGGTGCCGGTGCATGCCGGAGAGCGCCGTGACCGCTGAGCGCGATGAGGTGTGAAGTTTCGAATGGCGCGATCGCCGCGGGCGGCCACGCCATTTTAGTTGGCGCTATTCGAGCGTGATGTCGCGTGTCTCGCGCATGCACAGCACGGCGATCAGGCTGACCGCTGCCGCCCGCCGACACACATAGCCGCCGACCCACGTCAGATCGCCGCGATTGGCCAGCAACTGCGCGATATAAGGCGCCACCGACGCGTCCAGAATGCTGCCGAGGTTGTACGCGACGCCCGCGCCTGTGTAGCGCACGTTGGTCGGGAACAGTTCGATAGTGAGAAACAGCGCGACCAGAATCGTGTTGCCGCTGCCGAGGAGCGGGGCCATCGTGAAGCCCGACAAAATCGCGAGGATACAGCCGACCACCAGCACCGGCTTGCGCCCGAAGCGGTCGCTCGCGATGGCGGAGATCGGTGCGGCGATCGCCATGAACAGCACGGCAGCAAAGAAGACCGAGGAAGGTCTCACGCGAGAAATGCAGCTTGCCGACGCCGAAAGACAGCGAAAACACCGTCGAGATGTAGAACAGTGTGTAGCAGACGACCATCGCGAAGGCGCCAAGCAGCGTAGGTGCGAGATGGCGACCGAGCAGCGCCGCGACCGGCACCTTCACGCGTTCCTCGCGCTCGATGGCGGCTCGGAACGTGGGCGTTTCTGCGATCTTCAGACGCACGTACAGCCCGAGCGCGACCAGCAAGGCGCTGACGATGAACGGTATGCGCTATCCCCAGCTGCGGAATTGCTCGTCGGTGAGCGAGAGCGCGAGGCCGAAGAACAGGCCGTTAGACGCCAGAAAGCCGATCGACGGCCCGAGTTGCAGGAACATGCCCCGCGCTTGCCTTGCGGCGCGTATTCGGTCGCGAGCAGCGCCGCGCCGCGCCATTCGCCGCCGAGCCCGATGCCCTGTCCGAAGCGCAGTACGCACAGCAGAATCGGCGCGAGACTGCCGATGGAATCGTAGCTCAGGCACGAAGCCGATCAGCGTCGTCGAAAGTCCCATGACGAGCAGCGATGCGACCAGCGTCGATTTGCGTCCCACGCGATCGCCGAAGTGCCCGAACAGGAACGAGCCGAGCGGCCGCGCGAAAAACGCGATGCCGAACGTTACGAATGCGGACAGCGCCTGTACCGCCGGCGAACTGCACGGGAAGAACACCGGACCGATGACGAGCGCGGCGGCGGTCGCGTAGACGTAGAAGTCGTAAAACTCGATTGCCGTGCCGATGAAGCTCGCGAAAATCACGCGCGAGGCGCTTTGGGAGGCGTCGCCGGGCTTGGCGGCGGACAGCGAGGGTGAGGCCATGATGTCTCCGTTTGTCGTGGTTGATGCCTTGACGGGCGCATTGACTCAGGTTTATTTGTTACCGAGCGAGGCTCATTGCCTCAAGTATTTTGCTACCTGTCAGAGGGCTGGCAGGAGCGACTTATGACGA
>LFJI01000267.1 GCA_001235855.1 Candidatus Burkholderia brachyanthoides | reverse complement strand
CGCTTGAATTCAACCGTCACGATGCGGCTCATACACCACTCTTGACGTTAGCTCGGGTAACTGACGGAGCGTCGTGACTGAGGACACGCCGCCGCCGGGCTAACGGCAAACCTTCACAGGCCGCAGTCAAGATGGACCGATATTCCGAGCAGTGCACAATATGCTTTGACGCCTGACCGTTTCGACGGGGGCTCACACCGATCACACGAAGACATCTCGCCGAACGATATGAAGCCGATCTGGATAGTAGACGACGACCAATCCATCCGATGGGTACTTGAAAAGGCTCTCGCACGAGAACGAGAGAACTTCAGCACGCGCAGTTTTTCCGGCGTCCGCGATGCGCTCGCCGCGCTCGAGCAGGAAAGCCCGCAAGTGCTGGTGTCGGACATCCGCATGCCGGGCGGGTCCGGGCTCGAATTGCTACAAACCGTGCGCGACCGCTTGCCGGGGCTGCCCGTCATCATCATGACGGCATTCTCGGATCTCGATAGTGCGGTGGCCGCGTTTCAGGGCGGCGCATTCGAATATCTCGCCAAGCCGTTCGATGTCGATAAAGCCGTCGAACTGATCCGCCGCGCCGTCGACGAAAGCATGCGCGGCGAAGCGGCCTACGACGAACGCGTCACCGAAACGCCGGAGATGCTCGGTCAGGCGCCCGCGATGCAGGACATGTTTCGCGCCATCGGCCGCCTGTCGCATTCGGCGGCGACCGTGCTCATCACGGGCGAATCAGGCACCGGAAAGGAGCTTGTCGCGCACGCCTTGCACCGACATAGCCCACGCGCGAACGGGCCGTTCATCGCGCTGAACACGGCGGCGATTCCGAAAGATCTGTTGGAATCCGAACTATTCGGACACGAGCGCGGGGCGTTCACCGGCGCGCAGGCGATGCGTCAGGGCCGCTTCGAGCAGGCCGAGAACGGCACGCTGTTTCTCGACGAAATCGGCGACATGCCGTTCGACTTGCAGACGCGCCTGCTGCGCGTGCTGTCGGATGGGCAGTTCTATCGCGTCGGCGGTCACAATCCGCTGAAGGCAAACGTGCGCGTGATCGCGGCGACGCATCAGAATCTGGAGTCGCGCGTGCGGCAGGGCTTGTTCCGCGAGGACTTGTATCACCGCCTGAATGTAATTCGCCTGCGCTTGCCGGCCTTGCGAGAACGTAGCGAGGATATTCCGCTGCTGGCGCGGCACTTCCTGCAAAAGAGCGCGCACGATCTCGGCGTGGAGCCGAAGCGCGTGTCCGACGAGGCGCTCGCTTATCTCGCGTCGCTGCCGTTTCCCGGCAATGTGCGGCAACTCGAAAACCTGTGCAACTGGCTCACCGTGATGGCACCCGCGCAAGTGATCGAGCAGAAGGACCTGCCGCCCGACCTCACGCCGCGTCAGGACCATATGGCCGAGAGTCTGGCCGTATTGACCGATGGCGCGGCGGTTGCATCGGCGCCTTTGGCTGGCGCGCCCGCAGGCTTGCCGGCAAGCGTGTGGGAGAACGGTTTGCGCACGGAAGTCGCGCGTTTGCTGCGCGAGAACTCCGCCGATGTGATGGATGAACTTGCGCGCCGTTTCGAGGCCGCGGTGATTCGCGAAGCGCTCGATTTCACGCGCGACCGCAAGGTGGAAGCGGCGGAGCGACTGGGTATCGGCCGCAATACGATCACGCGCAAGATTCAGGAATTGCATCTCGACGCGTGAGCGTCACGGACGGGGTGGGATCAGACGAGATCGAGCGGCGCGATGACCGGCGTGTGATCGGGAGAGTTGATCCCATTTGCGCGGCGTCTTGTCCACTTCGCACGCGCTGCACCGCGCCGCGAGTTCCGCTGACAACAGAATGTGATCGATACGCAGACCCGCATTGCGACGGAACGCCATCATCTGGTAATCCCACTAAGTGAAGAATTTTTCCGGCTGCTCGAACTTGCGGAAGGCGTCGGTCAGGCCGAGCGCTTCGGGTTGACGGAAATTGACGGAAATACGCGCGCTCTTCGGGCGACACCAAATTCTGTCCTTCCCACGCTTTCGGGTCGTGCACGTCGCGATCTTCCGGCGCGATGTTGTAATCGCCCAGTAGCACGAGCTTCGGGTGACGCGTCATGTCCTCGCGCAGCCATTCGCGCAGCGCATCCAGCCAGCGCATTTTGTATTCGAACTTCTCGGGTGCCGGGAGCCTGCCCGTTCGGGAAATAGGCCGAGACGATACGCACGCCGTTGATCGTCGCGGCGATCATGCGCTGCTACAAGTCCTCGAAGCCCGGGATGTTGCGCACGACGCTGATCTCGTCCACATCGTAGTCGGCGGCAGTGCGCACGAGGATGCCCACGCCGTTGTACGTCTTCTGTCCCGCGAACCAACTTTTATAGCCGGCGGCTTCGAGTTCGGCGCGCGGGAATTTTTCGTCCGGCATTTTCAGCTCTTGCAGGCACAGGACGTCGACCTGCGATTGCGTGAGCCAGTCGATGACGTGCCGCTGGCGGACTTTGAGAGAGTTGACGTTCCAGGTGGCAATTTTCATGACGATTCGATCGAATTCGGGATGCGCGGCGACTGAAGGCTTTGATTTTAGCGGAGCGGTGCACGGTGCTCATAAGTCCGCACAGGTTGATCCTCGTTGAAAGCTTGCGGAATAGATCCTCGTCACCAAACATGACACACGAAGAGTCCATCACGCATGGTGATTCAATATATTCGTTATCCAAACAAAAAAATGAGAAAGACGATCCGAAATTCATAAAATCGCACGCTTCCCTGACTGGCGCGCTTTGCCCGAACGCACTACCATGCCTCGATGGACACCTCATTCGACCTTCAGCCCCCCCTCGCCGGCGAGCGCGTGCAACTTCGCCTACTGCAACGCGGCGACGCGTCAGATCTGCTCGAAGCCGCCGCCGACGGCGAACTCTGGAATCTGCGCGTGACGGTCGTGCCCGGCCCGGACACCGTGCAGCGATACATCGACACCGCGCTCGCCGGGCGCGATGCCGGCACGGTCATGCCTGCCCTTCGTCATCGTCGATCGGAACAGCGGGCGGCCAGTCGACAGCACGCGTTTCTGGAAAGTCGATCGCGTGAACCGCAAGCAGGAGATCGGCCATACGTGGCTGTCCGCGTCGATTTAGCGCACGGGCATCAACACGGAAGCGAAGTATCTGCTGCTCGCGCATGCGTTCGAGGTCATGCAGTGCGTGCGCGTGCAATAATTCACCATCGACGAGCTTAACGAAAAGTTGCGCGCCGCGATTCTGCGCATCGGCACGAAGCAAGAGGACATCGTGCGGCACAAGCGCATCATGCCCGACGGACGCAAGCGCAACTCTGTGCGCTTTTCGATCATCGACGACGAATGGCCCGAGGTGAAGGCGATGCTCACAGCACGGCTCGCGCAGCGTACGTAGCGCGTCCCGAGGCGTTGGAAGCATCGCGCCCGCACGGCTTTTCTGTCTCGATACAATCGAAACCAGACCAAGCCGGAGGGTTCGCACATGGATCTCATCATTCGTCGCGCGGCGCTGGCGCACGCGCCGGGACTCGTCGATATCGGCATCGAAAACGGGCGCATCGGCGCCATCGAGCCTCATCTGAACGTCAGCGCGCGCGAGGAAATCGACGCGCACGGCTCGCTCGTCACCGCGCCGTTCATCGATGCTCACTTTCACATGGACGCCACGCTGTCCTACGGCCTGCCGCGCGTGAACCAGTCGGGCACGCTACTGGAAGGCATCGCGCTTTGGGGCAAGATCAAACCGGAACTGACGCAGGAAGCGCTCGTCGAACGCGCGATGCAGTATTGCGACTGGGCCGTCGCGCGCGGGCTGCTCGCGATCCGCACGCACATCGATGTCTGCGACGAACGGCTGCTCGCCGTCAAAGCGCTGCTCGAAGTGAAGCGACGCGTGAAGCCGTATCTCGACATGCAACTTGTCGCGTTTCCGCAGGGCGGCGTGTTGCGCAGCGCGTGCGCGTTCGACAACCTCAAGCGCGCGATCGGCATGGGTGTCGATGTCGTCGGCGGCATTCCGCATTTCGAGCGCACCATGGCGGACGGCGCGGCATCGGTGAAATTGCTGTGCGAGTTCGCGGCGGAAAAGGGCCTGCGCGTGGACATGCATTGCGACGAATCGGACGATCCGATGTCGCGTCACATCGAAACGCTCGCGGCGGAAACACACCGGCTCGGCATGCAGGGACGCGTGACCGGTTCGCATCTCACGTCGATGCATTCCATGGACAACTACTACGTCAGCAAGCTGATCCCGCTGATGCGCGATTCCGGCGTCGCAGCGATCGCCAATCCGCTCATCAACATCACTTTGCAAGGGCGCTCGGACACGTATCCGAAGCGGCGCGGCATGACGCGCGTGCCTGAACTGATGGCAGCGGGCATCGACGTCGCCTTCGGCCACGATTGCGTGATGGACCCGTGGTACAGCCTCGGTTCCGGCGACATGCTGGAAGTCGCGCACATGGGCCTGCACGTCGCGCAGATGACGGGCGTCGATGCAATGCACGCGTGCTTCGACGCGGTGACGACGAATCCCGCGAAGATTCTCGGGCTGGAAGGCTACGGCATCGAAGTGGGCTGCCACGCCGATTGCGTGATCCTCGACGCGCGCGATCCCATCGAGGCGATTCGTCTGCGCGCGGCGCGCACGGCGGTGATCCGGCGCGGCAAGGTGATCAGCCGTAGTCCGGCGGTGAGGGCGGCATTGTCGCTGGAAGGGCGCCCGGCGGAAGTGAACTTCCGCATCGAGCGATAAAAAACGCCGGCTCGAAAGCCCGGCGTGCAGACTGCCGATAAAGCCCTGGCTTCGCCCCAGGGCTTTATCCGTTAAATGAGCGTCATGCTCAAGACGCCGACACCCGCCCAGCACGAACTCGAGATGGTCACGCTCGA
>LFJI01000266.1 GCA_001235855.1 Candidatus Burkholderia brachyanthoides | reverse complement strand
CATGATGCTCATTTAACGACAAAGCCCTGGGGGCGAAGCCAGGGCTTTGTCAGCATTCTGAGGCCGGGTTTCCCCGGCCTCAGAATGCTGACTTCAGGTCGACGCCTTCTTGCCAAAGGCGTGCCCACGCTCTGCCAACGGCGGCACGTTCCACAGGAGCAGGGCATTTTCGGCGTTCCGGTTCGCCGCGGCCGACGAGAAGTTGAAGCTCCCGGTTTCGACATGCAGCCCGTCGATCACGATGAATTTGTCGTGCGCAGCCTCATACCGATCATTGAGGCGCACCGGGACGCCCTGATTCGCGAGGAACCAGACAGCCGAGTAACTCTTCGCGTTCTGCCTACAGTCAGCGACGACTGCCACCTTTACACCACGCCGATGCGCGGCGAGCAGCGCCGTCGCAATCGGCTTGCTGGTGAAGCTGTATGCGGCCACGACGATCGACGAGCGTGCGCTATTGATGCCGCTCAGAACGACGTCTAGGGCGCTCGCGCTCCCGTTGGCGGGCGAGAACCCTACGTCGTAGCCTCCAGCCGGTGGAAGCGGTTGAGCGTCGCCGGCACCGGCGACCGCCGACACCAGCAGGGCCGCCGCGATCAGCGGCCGGAACACGCGCAGATTGATTACTACGTCTTCCCCGTCGCCCGTTATCCGAACTTCACCTGCCGGAACGAGGCCGACTGTCCCTTTTTCAAGCATTCGTACCGCGCCGGTTTCCTGCGGCTTCAGGTACTTCAGATCCTTGACGTCGATCTTTAGCTTTCGCGCGGCATCGTCCCAATCTGCCGTCGCCAGGTTGAGCAACAGCAACGTGCCCGCGTTCTTGAAGAAATCGGATGACCAGTGCGCCGGCGACTGGCCGGCCAGCAAGATCGCCAGCCCGAATTTCCGCATCTCGTTCACGACGACGTTGATCGGATTGCTCGCGTCTTCGTCGTTGAACTTCTTCGACTCGTCGAGCACGATCAGCCGGCGCAGCTTCCCGTGCGACTCGCCACGTTACATCATCTCGCGGATGATCGACCGCAGGCGGAACCGCACAAACATCTTCAGCTCGTCTTCCGACTGCGCGAGCGGCTTCAGGATGTACCGACGCACACGTGCCTTACCGAAGGGCGGGGGATTCGGGTTGAAGATCCCCATCGCAGCAAGGTTCTCCAGCCGCGTGATGACGCTCAACAGGACGTCCTTGCTGTTGTACTTCATCGCTTCTTCAAACTCGCGCCCGTTCTCCAGGCTGTTCAAGAACGTCGCGTGCTTGTTGAACGCTTTTGTCTTCGCGGCGTCCATGCGCTTCTGCAGGCGCGCAAGTTCTTCGTCATCCTTAGCGCCGCTCTTGTTGAGCTTCATACGAAGCTGATTCACCGCTGCCATCGAACGGCAGTAATCGTCGAATGCGCTCAGCGCCTGGTGGCCGTTGTCCTTGTCCTCGATGCCCATCCACAACGCCTTCAGCTTCCGCTTCGCGAAACTGATCACGTCACCAAGCGTCGGATACACTTCGCACAGCCCCGACCAGTTGCGTGCTTCCATCATCTCGCGGATCTCGGCCTCCGACGCTTCGCGTCGCGACCACGATCGCGGGTTGTCCGCGAAGATGCCCTTCATCATGTACGAGTCGGCCAGCAGGTGCCGCAACACACCTTCCTGATTCCCGCCAAGTTGACGAGACGTGCTGTTGATCGCTTCCACGATGTCGTTCACGGCCCGTCGCACACCGCCGTAATGCGGATCGGTGTTGAGCACGAACGGGTTGTAGCCGTACTGCGTCGCTTCGCTGAACAACACTTCCTTGGCACCGTCTATTTCGATGTCGCCGTGATAGTCGAAAATATCGATCTCGACGTCATCGGGCATGCCGTTGACGAACTGGCGAATCCAGTACGTTTTGCCAGCGCCTGACGTGCCGGCGACACCCACGTGATGGTTGGAAACTCTATCTTCATGCCAGTACACCGGCAATTGAACGTTGTCACGGAGCTTCCAGAAATCATGGCCAATAAGAATTTGCGTCATCGTTTTATTCCTCAATCATCGTAAGCGTCTTTCGGAATGTCGTCGTCACCGCCGTAGCCTTCTGGAATCAACTCATCCGGATCGACGTGGCGGGGTTCGTGCATATACTCGGTACGGCCGGCTGCTTCGACCTCCTTTCAGTGCCTTACGAGCAGCTTCAAAAAGGACGATCCCGCGCTCTGTAGGCGTTACCTCGAAGCGCTGGATGCTGTTCATATGACTTGCGGTTGCGACCACGCCGAACAGGATAGGATCGTCGAGGGAGGGGTAATACAGTTTCTCGCTACGGCACGGTTGCGCGAAGAATGTAGTCCGCGGAGTGAAGATCTGCATTACTGATTTTCTCGGCACTTCGCGGAAGCCGCTTGAACTGCGGGCTCTCCACCTGCAGGAATCGGTTGATTCTTGCCCGCAGCTTCGACGTCTTCTTATCCTCGTCGCGGATGTAGTACGACGCGCTCGGTACGACGGCATCCTTGAAGATCACCATGCCTTCGCCGGAATTGAGTTTCTTCAGCTCGTTCAGCGTGATCTTTTCGCGTCGTTCGACGCTCGAACCCGTCTGCGCTTGGCTCGACGTCGTGAACATACCCGATTTCGCATCGTGACCGGACAGGACGCTGTAATACGCGTCGCCACCAGCCTTCTTGACGAGTTCGAACGTATCTTCCGGATCTTCGAGTGCGAGGGTCCACTTGACCTTCGTGTTCGCGATCATCGAAGCGGACTCCTCGCTCGCTTCACCACGCGCTTCAGGCCCTGCACATCCTGCACTGCGGCCACCATCATGAAACCGAGAGACCGGGCTTGAGCGAACATTACCGCGATGCCATCGGCGAAGTAATAAGCGAGCTCATCACTGACGATGACCGACGGATTCGGCGTGTTCGTCGCTTTGGAATCCAGCACTTCAGCCTTGGTCCCTTCGAGGCGATAGCCCAGATTCTGCGCCATCATGAGCCGGATCGACGAGATATACAGCTTGCCGAGCGACGCAGCTTCCGACGCCGATTTTTCCAGCGACGGAATCGTCACGACGAGGATGCGGTTGTTCAACAGAACGTCGAGCATGTCAATCTCAGGGAATTTGTCCGCGAAGATGAACCCGTAGGTGTCCATCATCATTGAGAGCGGGCGGGCGAACTGGCCAGTCAAATAGCCGTGCTGGTTGAAAACCTCCGGGTCCCACTGCGTCGGGTCGTGCGCTTGGGCCGGATTGAAACCCGGCAGGCCCGTTTCGAAATACGCCTTGATCGGCAGGAAGGCAAGCTCGGGAATTTTCCCCTCGCGACCGGCGATGTAGAACTGCACCAAGTTCTGCAGCGCGAGATAGTGGCGAATCACGCCGATGGAGATATCGAGTTCGCCCTTCGCCCGCAGGTAGGCGAGCGTGCGTAGCAGGGCATCGATCATGTTCAACGCCTTCTGCTGCCACTGCGCACCGTCGCCGCTTGCACGTGTCAGGAGCGACGCCATGAACTGCAACAAGAAGTCGGCGGACCCGCTGCCGAACGGGTTCATCGAATTCGACTGAGCGAGGACCGCGCGGCCGATGATCCGGCCTGCTTCTTCAGCCACGATTCGCTCAAACGGGTCCATCCCACCGGTGAGGTAATTCAGGATCAGGAAGTCATCCTCACGCCCATGTCGACGCGAGAGCGACCACAGGCAGAACGCGAGGTTCGAATCGGCTTTTCCTTCGCCTTAGCATGCACCCGATCCCCAGCAAATCGCGTTATGCACGATCGCCATGAGCGTTTCACTCTTCCTGCTACCCGTCGTACCGTCAAGGAACATATATGGGTACGCGCGTCCGAGTTGGTGAGCCACAACTCGCGCCCTTGATCGTGCAGATCCCGCGATCGCAGAAAGCCAAGGTAGAGGATGCCTCCGGCCACGAGATAGTTTCGGAGCGTCTGCGACTTGCGCACGAATCCCCAAAACATGTTCACTTCGACGAGCTCTTCGTAATAGTCGGTTCGATCGAGTCCGCCAACATCTTTCGGCAGGCGCAGTGGCATGGTGAACCGCTGATCCTGAAAGGACATCACCATGATTCAGACGAAGGCCATCCACACCGGCCACAAGGCGGGCAGATACGCCTGCAGGGCGAGGAACAGGATCAGAAAATTGCGGAAAATTGCCGGACGATAGAGCCACGTGAAGAACCGCGCTTACCCTGATCGCGTGTCACGAGTTAGCCGCTCGGAATCGATCTCATGATGCGGGTTCAGTGCCACACGACATCCTCCGACACGGGCGTCAAGTGTTCTTTCTTCATAGCCTTTATCTCACTCCAATCGCACGCCGATAAGCTCTTCGAATTTCGCCTTCATGGCGCGCTCGAAAATTTGCGCATGCTGGATGCGCGCGAGGATCGCCTTCGCCTTTTCCGCCGCCTTTACCTGCGATTCGGGCACGCCTCGATCCAGTCCGTGCGCCACATAGTCGGCAAGGAACGCACTCAACGGCGACGCCTGTTCGACCGCATCGCGCCAGGCATCGAGCCAATGTGCGCGAACAAAGGAATCAGGGTCTTCTTCGTTGGGCAGGAACAGAAATTTCGCGCTCTTGCCGTCCTTCATCTCGTCGAGCAGCACTGCCACGGCCACCAGAGCCGCCTTGCGCCCGGGTGCGTCCCCGTCGAACGCGAAAACAATCGTGTCGGCGTGTACCAGAAGCCGACGCGCTTGCATGTTGGTCAGCGCCGTCCCCATTGACGCAACGGCGCGCTCGTCGCCCGCCTGATGGAGATTGATCACGTCGGCGAATCGAGGGCTTCGCTAGGGTCTGTTTTCATTCGATGAAATGTGTTTACATCTTATCTTTTGCTGTATAAATTGGAGAAATGGGTAACACCTATCCCAGGCCATGATCGACTCCGGACGAACCATTCGTCCGGA